>JBOGYT010000291.1:0-3494 GCA_050696955.1 Solirubrobacteraceae bacterium
GCCGGGCGCTCGTGGCCCCCGCGCGCCTCGAGTGCGTCAAGCCGCGCGGCGAGCGTTTCCGTCCGCCGCTCGAGGGTCCGAAACCGTGCGTCTTCAATCCGCGACATGCGCTCACCACTCCTTGTCAACCGCTGGTCAGCAAGCACGGTAACAGCTTTATCAACCAACGGTCAAGAAGCTCGTTACACTCCGCCTCACGGTGGCTCCGCGCGCATACCGACGCCTGCAGAACGACGAGCGCCGCGGCCTGCTGCTCGAGCACGCGACCGCGCTCTTCGCCGAGCACGGCTACGACGGGCTGTCGATGTCGCAGCTCGCGCGCGAGGCGAAGATCTCCAAGGCGCTGCTCTACCACTACTTCCCGAGCAAGCGCCTGCTGTTCGAGGCGGCGCTGGCGGATGCGGCCGAGGACCTGCGGGCGCGCACGGAGCCGGACCCCACGCGCCCGCCGGCGGAGCAGCTGTCAGCGGCGCTGGACGCGTACCTGCAATGGGTGCAGGAGCGCCCGGCCGCCTACGTGAAGCTCATCGAGAGCTCGGGCGCCGCCGAGGTGCGCGACCTCGTGGCCGAGGTTCGCGCGACGACCGTGCAGCGGATCCGCGACGGCCTGGGACCCGAGGGCCAGCGGCCGGCCACCCGCGCCGCCCTGGCGGGGTGGCTGGCGTTCCTCGATGGCGCGATCCTCGACTGGATCGCCCACGACGACCTCACCCGCGAGGAGCTCCACGGGATGCTGCTCGGCACCTTCGTGGGGGCGCTGATGGCCTCCGGCGCCGGCGGCGCGCTCGCGCCGCCGGCCGAGTGAGCCGCAGCTCAGCTCACGCTGCTGCCTGCATCCACTCCATCGGCAGGTCGGCGTGCTTCTGCGCGACGACGGCCAGGTAGTGGATCGGCTCGCCATCGACCGACATGCGGTGCCGATAGCGCACGCGCGCGCGCTCCTCGAGCACGCCGTCAGTGAACATCCGCTTGATGAGACCGCCGAACCCGCGCGGGTCCTTGTCTTCGAAGAAGCGGTCGCGCAGGTTGAACGCGATCCAGCCCGGTGACGCGACGAGGTTGAACGCCTCGGCGAACGCCACCGTCGGCACATCGCCGAAGCCGAGCGCCGCGACGCAGACGAGCGTGTTGAAGTCGCGATCGGCGAGCTCGTCGCGCTCGCCGGCCTCCAGCTCGGTGAAGTCGAGCGCGTAGTAGTCCTCGTAGACGAGCGGCCGGTCGCGCTGCGCGGCGTCGCGCGCCTCCTCGAGCAGGTCGACGCCGACGATCTCGCCCGCTCCGAGCTCGGCGAGCTCCTCGCCGACCATCCCGTTGCCGGCGCCGAAGTCGAGCACGGTCAGCCGGGCCGGATCGGCACCCGCTTCGTCGAGCTGCTCGCCCAGGAGGTCGACGATGACGCCCGGCGACTTGCAGTCCAGGTGCTCGGCGAACAGCTGCTCGTAGAGCCCCGGAACGTTGTAGATCTCGGCATAGTCGTGCAAGCGGATGCGGCGCCGCTCGCCGTCGGTCTCGATCTCGACCCACTCCTCGTCCTGGTCGAGTCCGTTCCCCCCTGTCTCGGGCAAATGGAGCGCGAACCCCTCCTTGTCCAACGTGGCCATGTGAAATCCCTCGGTCGTAGATGAACGGCGGCTAAACGCGCACGCCTTTGTCGCTACCCGGCTGATAGAAGGTCAAACGAGCGTGCGGAGGCGGCTTGCACGCCTACGGCGGCGGGAACGCGGCCTTCATGGCACACAGGCGTCCCCCCTTGCGACGACCGACCGTCGAGCACGTGTGATCCTAGCGGGCGGTGCTCGATCGCCTCGTCCCAATTTCTGTGATCTGCGCCGTCGCGCTCTCCGCGTGCGATGACGGCGACGAGGCACGACCGCCGCAGAGCACGCCCGATGGCGCTACGCCGCAGCGAGACGAGCGCCGCCCGCCGGGCCTGCCGTCGGGGGTGCCGCTGCGAGCTTCAGGCGCGGCCGACCCCGCTCGGGCGAAGGTCATCCGCGACTGGGCGGGCGCGCTGCGCGGCGGCGACGTCGCCGCTGCGAGCGCGCTGTGGGGCGTCCCGTCGATTGTCCAGAACGGCACACCGGTGCTGACGCTGCGCAGCCGCGCGGACGTGCGCCTCTTCAACCGCTCGCTGCCCTGTGGCGCGATCGTGACCGCCGCCCGCGGGGCGGCGCGCGACTTCACGATCGTGACCGTCCGCCTGACCCAGCGCCGCGGCGGGGACTGCGGGACCGGCATCGGCAACAGCGCCCGCACGGCGATCCGCGTCCGCGGCGCAAAGATCGTCGAGTGGTACCGGCTGCCCGATGACCCGGATGGCCCGGCGCCCGGCGCGGCGGAGGGTCCGACGGTCCAGAGCTAAGGCCGGCTCAGACGTACGGGTCGCGCTCGACGACCCGCTCGCGCGCGACGACGGGTCCCCGGGCCTGCATGAGGAGCAACAGCGAGATCAGCAGGCCGACGATCCCGACGATCATGAGGATCAGCCCGACCGTCGCAAGCTCGACGCCCTGAGCGGAGGCCGTGACGGCGAAGCGAAGGATCGCGCCGATGGCGATCAGAAATAAGGAGGTGCCTATGCCCATTGCTCCTGTGTTCCCCCACCGCATGGATGGCTAACCGCCGATTCGCCGAAGGTACGATGGGTTCCGTGTCCACGACGATCACGGACCTCTATGACATTCCGCAGGACCTGGCGGACCTGCGAGCGATGATCCGCCAGCTCGCGCAGGAGCGGATCGCTCCGCGCGCCGGGGAGATCGACCGCGCCGGCAAGTACCCGTGGGACGTGCGCGAGCTGCTCGCCGAGCACGACGTGCTCGGACTGCCCTTCGAGGAGGAGTACGGCGGCACCGGGACCGGCACGCTCATGCTCCAGATGGCCGTCGAGGAGATCGCCGCCGCCTGCGCGTCCTCGGCGCTGATCCTCATGGTGCAGGAGCTGGGCACCCTGCCGATCCAGCTCTTCGGGACCGAGGAGCAGAAGCAGCGCTTCCTGCCGCGCTGCGCGAGCGGCGAATGGACGCCGGCCTTCGCGCTATCGGAGCCGGAGGCGGGCTCCGATCCGGCCGCGCTGCGGACGTCGGCCGTGCGGGACGGTGACGAGTGGGTCATCAACGGCCAGAAGAACTGGATCACGAACGCCGGCATCGCCGACTTCTACATCGTGTTCGCGAAGACCGACCGCGAGCGCAACCGCTCGTCGGCGTTCATCGTCGAGGCCGACCGCGAGGGCTTCGATCCCGGCAAGCTCGAGCACAAGCTCGGGATCAAGGGCTCGCCGACCGGCGCGCCGACGTTCACCGACGTACGCGTGCCGGCCGAGAACCTCGTCGGCGTCGAGGGCAAGGGCCTGTCGGTCGCGCTGGCAACGCTCGAGCGCACGCGGCTGGGCGCCGCCGCCCAGGCGGTCGGGATCGCACAGGGCGCGACCGACTACGCGGCCGCCTACGCCCGCGAGCGGATCGCCTTCGGCAAGCCGATCAACTCGATGC
>JBOGYT010000292.1:0-12845 GCA_050696955.1 Solirubrobacteraceae bacterium
GGGCCCACGCCCGTGCACTCCGACGGCCTCGACAGCGCCGAGATCGGGCGCGCGGTCGCCGCCGGGCAGCTGCACGGGCTCGTGCTGGCGCACGTCGACCCGCTGCGCGACCTGCCCGACCGGCGCACGTGGACGAAGGCCCTGCACCGCGCGGACACCGTCGTCGCCTACACCGACGTCCTCACCGACGGCATTCGCGACCACGCGACGGTCGTCTTCCC
Source organism: Solirubrobacteraceae bacterium (assembly GCA_050696955.1). GTDB lineage: Bacteria > Actinomycetota > Thermoleophilia > Solirubrobacterales > Solirubrobacteraceae > CADCVQ01. The sequence goes on from JBOGYT010000292.1 coordinate 222, forward strand.
TGCCGAGGCGTACGCCGAGAAGGAGGGCACGATCGTGCACCCGGACGGGCGCATCCAGCGCCTGCGCCCGGCGATCGCGCGGCCCGGCGAGGTGCGCGCGCAGTGGCGGGTGCTCGCGGAGCTGTGCACGCGCCTCGGCCACGACCCAGGGATGCCGACCGGCCCGACGGCGTCCGGCGTGCTGTTCGACGCGATCCCCTTCTATGCTCACATCACGCTCGACGACATCGGCGGGCGCGGCGTGCGCTGGCCGGCCCTGCCCGCGAACGCGGCGGCGTGGCCCGAGGGCGACGCCGGGCCGTTCGGGCTCGAGGCGCCACCGCACGCGCCCTCGCCGAACGGCGCGCTGCGCCTCGGCACGTTCCGCTCGATCTGGGCCGCGCCCGAGGTCGAGCTGTCGCCCGCGCTGAAGTTCCTGCGCCAGGTCCAGCGCGCCGAGCTGAACCCCGAGGACGCGCAGCGCCTGGGCGTCAAGCACGGGGACAGCGTCGTCATCGGCTCGGATGGGACGCGGATCAGCGCGATCGTCGCGGTGCGCTCGGGTGTCCCCGCGGGCAGCGTGTTCCTCGAGGAGGGCCTGCCGGAGAACTCGGCGACCGAGCTCGACGCGAACCTCGTGCAGATCAGCCCCGCATGAACACCCTCGCGGCCGTCGGCTACGCCGAGGAGTGGTACGTCCAGATCATCAAGTCGGTGGTGATCTTCCTCGTCGCCGTGCAGCTCGTGCCGGTCGTGCTCATCCTCGAGCGCAAGCTCCTGGGCCGCTTCCAGCACCGCTACGGGCCCAACCGCGTCGGGCCGCTCGGCTTCCTGCAGCCGCTCGCCGACATCATCAAGCTCGCGACGAAGGAGGACTTCCGGCCGAACACGAGCATCGGCTTCCTCTACACGCTCGCGCCGATGATCTCGATCCTCACCGCGCTCGCGGCGTTCGCGATCATCCCGTTCGGCACGACCGTGGACATCTTCGGGGAGGAGGTCGGCCTCTACGGCCTCGACGTCGGCATCGGCGTGCTGTACGTCTTCGCGTTCGGCGCGATCGCCTTCTACGGGCTCATGCTCGGCGGCTGGGCGAGCGGCTCGAAGTACTCGTTCCTCGGCGCGATGCGCGCCGCGGCGCAGCTCATCTCCTACGAGGTCGCGATGGGCCTGTCGCTCGTCGGCGTGATCATGACGGCGGGCACGCTGTCGCTGACTCAGATCGTCGAGGCGCAGGCGGGCATGTGGTACATCGTGCCCCAGTTCGTCGGCTTCCTGATCTTCCTCGTCGCCGGCTTCGCGGAGACCAACCGCGCGCCGTTCGACCTGCCCGAGGCCGACGCCGAGCTCGTCGCCGGCTACAACACGGAGTACGGCGGCGGCAAGTTCGCGACGTACTTCTTCGCCGAGTACGTGAACATCCTCGTCGTCTCGGGGATCGCCGTGACGATGTTCCTCGGCGGCTGGCAGCTGCCGTTCGGCATCGACCCGCCCAACTGGGTGGACCCGCTCGTCGTCCTCGGCAAGATCTCGGCGTTCGTCTTCCTGTTCGTCTGGATCCGCGCGACGCTGCCGCGGCTGCGCTATGACCAGCTGATGAGCTTCGGCTGGAAGGTGCTGCTGCCGCTGGCGACCGTCAATGCCATGGTCACGGCTATCGTCGTGGTCGCAACGTCATGACCTGGACTCCCGGAGACGACATGCTCGTCGTGCAGCGCGCGCCGAAGCCCGGCGGCGCCGGCGGCGCGTACCGCGCGTTCGGCGAGACGCTGCGCGGTCTGAAGACGACGATGGCGCGGCTCGTCGAGGGCCCGAAGGTGATCTCCTACCCCGAGGAGAAGGTCCCGGTCTACCCGCGCTTCCGCGGCCGCCACCGCCTGCACCGCTTCGAGGACACGGGCCTGGAGAAGTGCGTCGGCTGCTCGCTGTGCGCCGCCGCCTGCCCGGCCGACTGCATCCGCGTCGTCGCCGCCGAGAACACCCCATCCAACCGCGTCAGCGCGGGCGAGCGCTACGCCGCCGTCTACGAGATCAATCTCGCGCGCTGCATCTTCTGCGGCTACTGCGAGGTCGCCTGCCCGTTCGACGCGATCACGATGGGCCACGACTACGAGATGTCCGACTACTCGCGCTCGGACCTCATCTTCACGAAGGAGATGCTGCTCGCCGAGCCGCTGGAGCGCACGCCGCTGCGACGCGAGGGCGAGTAGGGGGCAAGCGCTCGCTCGCCTGCCTGTGCTGCCGAGAACGGAGTGCGACTGGCACCCCACGAAACCTGCATCGCTGTTCGGAGACGCGTACGCTGGTCTGCGCGGCACAAGTTGGACCGATGGGTTGGGGTGACACATGTCTTTGCGCCCACGCTTGACGAAGCAGATCGCAGCGGTGGTGGTCATGCTGGGAGCCGGATCCGCAGCTGGCGCACTGGCCCAATCCGGCGGGCCTATCGCCGACCGGCCCGCGCTCGAGGAGAGCTGCCGCAGCTATGCCGAAGCTCCATCCAGCGCCGCAGCCGCGGCATGCGATGAGGCCCTCCAGTCGGGGGAGCTGGGGACCGTCCGGTATGGACCGACAGACGGCGGACGGTGAAGCGCTTACTCGTGGCACTGAGCGCGCTCGCGGTTCTTGCGGTTGTTTCGCCCGCTTTCGCGACGTCTCCCACGCTCGCCACGCCTGCCGCGCGAACAGCGCTAGCCACGAGCTGCCATTCCTACGTTGCCTATGGACCGCGCGGGGTCGGAGGTGCGTGTTGGCTCGCGGTCCGAAGCCGAGCTTTGCGGGGGCGAGTCGTCGGACTCCGGCGCGCGTCGAGATCCGAACTCCTTCCGGCGACGTCTACTCCACCACATGCCGCGAGGGGCATTGGAGACTGGCGCTGCCCCCTGGCGAGCCAGGCGAGTTCGTCATCGTGGCCGCCGTCACATCCGGTGGCCGGGTGCTGGCGCGCGATCGCTGTCAGCTGACGGCTCCCGAGCCCCGCCGCGGCTCGCCGAGGTGGCTGAGATGGTGGCTACGGTGCCACACGGGCAGAGCTGGTCGTGGGATAGTCGATTACGGTCCGGATTGAGAGCGTTGACTCTTGGCGATGTCGCCGCGCTTGCCGACCGCGGACGGAGTCCGCGAGTCGCCTGACTCAGTGGGAATGCTGATCACGACGTGGAGCCTGGGCGGTTAGCCACGGCCGTCAGCTGATCTTCAGCGACCCGACGAACCTCGTGTACGCCGGCGGCGGGGACTTCACGTCGCCGCCCTCCGGCCGCGAGCTGCAGCTGGAAGAGCGTGCGCTTGGCGATCACGCGACTATGGCAGCGGCCATCACGAGCACGATGGCGAGCGGCCGCGGCTCCCAGAGTCAAGCCATGGACGAAATCTATGCGTCAGTCCGGCAGCTCGTCGTCGTCCCCGGGCGGCGGGCTGATCTCCCACAGCTCGTGGAGGAGCTCGACCTCCATCTCGCGCTGATCCTCGGCGGCCTTCGCGATGTCACGGCGCTTGCGTGCCTGATGGAGAAACGTGTAGACGTGATCGGTCGAGATCGGGGCGCAGAAGTCGCCCACGATGGACACGAACTCGTCCCGGCGTCGCCCGTAATCCGCTTCGAGGGCATACCACCAGCGCTCCGCGCCGGCGATCGCCACGGTCTCGCCGTCGTCGTCGAGCAGCGGCTGGCCCGCGACGGCCTCGGGGAGCGGCGTGAGCGCGCGCTGGAGCGGCTCGCGAATCGCCCACGTGTCGTTGGTCAGCGCGATGCGGATCTCGAGGCGCAGTCCCGGGCGGCGATGGATGCGCACGTCGATCCAGTAGCGGTTCGGGGCGTGCAGGCAGTAGTCGTCGCGGTCGACGTTGTAGCCCAGCAGCTCGGCGCCCGATCGCTCGAGCGTCCGCACGACGGCGGCCGGCGCGTGAGGCGGCAGCGCCAGCCAGTAGCTCGCTGACTCGCGTCCCATTCCAGACCTCTACCCAGCTTCGGCCTCGTTGCGCTTCGCCGCCGCCTCCCCGAGTCGCTCCCACGTCACCTCACCGACCACGCCGTCCGCCGCGAGCTTCAGCGAGGACTGGAACATCTTCACCGCGCTCTCGGTGAGGATGCCGAAGACGCCGTCGACGTCGCCGGGCTTGAAGCGCAGCGCGATCAGCTGCTCCTGCAGGTCGGTGACCTCGGGGCCCTCGGACCCCCGTTCCAACGTCTGCTCCGTCATCGCCAACCCTCCTGTCGTTGGACACGAATCTTGCCCAAACGTGGCGGCCGCGACGCGCCGGGCGCAACGTTCCGAGCAGGCCCACTATCTCGCGCCGCCCTCGTTCTCCAGCGCGTTGACGATCGCCCAGGTGTTCGGCCCGACGATGCCGTCGACCGCCAGCTCGGCCTGCTGCTGGAGCTGCGTGACCGCCTTCTCGGTCTTCGCGCCGAAGACGCCGTCGATGCCGCCGGTGTCGAAGCCGACCGCCGTCAGGCGCCGCTGCAGGCGCCGCACCGGCAGGCCCTTCGACCCGCGCTTGAGCACCGGCTCGCTCTGGTCGGCCTCGTCGACGTTGATCCAGGTGACCTCGCCGACGATGCCGTCGGCCGCGATGGCGCGGTCGGCCTGGAACTCCTTCACGGCCTTCTCGGTCTTGGCGCCGAAGACGCCGTCGACCGCCCCGGCGTCGTACCCCAGCGTGTTGAGCGCCGCCTGCAGATCCTTGACCGCCTGACCCTTCGAGCCCCTCTTCAGCGTCGGCTCGGCCATCTGCCCACCTCCTGGATCCCCTGGTTGCGAAGACGCGACTATAGGCGCGCGACGGTAGATTGGCGCGTTCATGGCGGAGGTGCTGTTCTTCCTGGCCGGGAGCGGGGCTGTTGCGGGGGCGATCGGGGTCGTCGCGCTGCGCAACCCGTTCTTCAGCGTGCTCGCGCTCGTGTCGCACCTCGTGTCGCTCGCGGCGCTGTTCCTGCTGCTCAACGCCGAGTTCGTGGCGGCCGCCCAGGTCGTCGTCTACGCCGGCGCGGTCATGGTCCTCTACGTCTTCGTCGTCGCCTACGTCGGCGGCCAGGACGAGCCGCTCGGGTCGCAGGCCGGCAGCGGGCTGCGACTCGTCGCGGTCGTCTTCGGCGCGATGCTCTTCATCGAGCTGTGCGTCGCCCTGCTCGGAACGGCGCTGACGGCGGTCGACAGCGGCGGGCCGCGGCTGGACCGCGAGCCGGGCGAGGCGTTCGGCTCGCCCGACCAGATCGGCGAGCTGCTGCTGACGAAGTTCCTGCTGCCGTTCGAGGTCGCGTCGTTCCTGCTGCTCATCGCGGCCGTCGGCGCCGTCGTGCTCGCCCGCCGCCGCGGCGGCCTCACGCCCGAGGAGGACCAGGCGCGCTTCAGCGCGATGGACCTGCTGCGCCCCGCGTACACCGGCACGATGGCCGAGGCGGTCGAGGGCCGGCGCCGCGCGCTGACCCCGGCCGCGCCCCCGCAGACCCCTCCGCCGCCGCCCGGTGAGGGTGACTAGGTGGACATCGGCTGGTACCTGGCGATCTCCGCGCTGATCTTCACGATCGGAGCGGCCGGCGTGCTCACGCGCCGCAGCCCGCTCGTCGTCCTGCTGTGCCTCGAGCTCATGCTCAACGCGGCCAACCTCGCGCTGATCGCGTTCGCCCGCATGCACGGCAACGCGGAGGGCCAGATCTTCGCGATCATCGTCATGGTCGTCGCCGCGTGTGAGGTCACCGTCGGGCTCGGCGTCATCGTCGCGATGCGCCGCCGGCGCCTGCCGATCGACGTCGACGAGCTGCGAGAGCTGCAGGGATGAACAGCGTCAAGCTCCTCGCCTGGCTGACGCTGTGCTTCCCGCTCGCGGGAACGGTCGCGGTCGCGCTCGTCGGGCCCAAGCTGCGCGGCCGCGGGGCCGGCTGGCTGGGCACGGGCGCGCTGGCGCTGTCGTTCGTGTCGGCGGTCGGCACGCTCATCGCGCTGCAGGGGCTCGAGCACGACCACCGCCAGGTGGTCACCATCGGCTGGGACTACGCGGTGACCGCGGGCGTCGACGCGCAGGTCTCGCTGCTCGTCGACCCGCTGTCGGTCTTCATGATCCTCGTCGTCTCGGGCGTCTCGACGCTGATCCACCTGTACTCGATCAGCTACCTGGACTCCGACGAGGGGTACGTGCGCTTCTTCTCGTACCTGAACTACTTCGTCTTCTCGATGCTGCTGCTCGTCCTGGCGGGCAACTTCATGCTGCTCATCGTCGGGTGGGCGTTCGTCGGCGCCGCGTCCTACATGCTCATCTCGTTCTGGTACCGGCGCGGGACGGCGACGCAGGCGGGCATCAAGGCGTTCGTCATCAACGTGCTCGGCGACGTTGGGCTCGTCCTCGGCACGTACTTCATCTTCAAGCACTCGGGCACGCTGGATCTCCTGGGCACGTTCGAGGGCGTCAAGGAGGACTTCGCCCACAACGACGCCGACCTCGTCGCCGGCTGCATCCTGCTGCTCGTCGGCGCGTGCGCGAAGTCCGCGCAGATCCCGCTGCACACGTGGCTGCCGGACGCGATGGAGGGCCCGACGCCCGTCAGCGCGCTGATCCACGCGGCGACGATGGTGACCGCCGGCGTCTACCTCATCGCGCGCATGCACCCGCTGTTCGAGTGGGCCCCGACCGCGGCCGACGTCGGCGCGGTCATCGGCTGCCTGACGCTGCTCGTGGCGGGGTCGATCGCGCTCGCGGTGACCGACCTCAAACGCGTCATCGCCTACTCGACGATGTCCCAGATCGGCTACATGATCATGGCCGTCAGCGCGGGGGCATATGCCGCCGGGCTCTTCCACCTCATGACGCACGCCTTCTTCAAGGCGCTGCTCTTCATGGCGGCCGGCTCGATCATCGCCGCGATGGCCGGCGAGCAGAACCTCGACCGGATGGGCGGCTTCCGCCGGGCGCTGCCGTTCACGTACGGCTGCATGGTCATCGGCGGGCTGGCGCTCGCGGGCGTGCCGCCGTTCTCGGGCTTCTTCTCCAAGGACGAGATCCTGCTGCTCATCGGCGATCGCGGCGGCTGGTACTGGGGCCTGTATGTCGCCGGCTACGTGGGCGCATTCATGACCGGGGTCTACACGTTCCGGATGATCTTCCGTGCGTTCTGGGGCGAGCCCGTGCCCGCGGCGCGCGAGCTCTCCGAAGGCCACCTGCACCACGCCGAGGTGCACACGAACCCGGCGACCGGCGAGGTCGAGGACACAGACGTCGGCTTCCCCGGCCCCGAGCACCACATCGCCGAGCGCGAGCCGACGATGAAGATCGCGATGGGCGTGCTCGCGCTGCTGGCGATCATCGGCGGCTACCTGCAGATCCCGAAGCTCACGCACGTCATCGACCACTTCCTCGAGCCGACGTTCGAGGACTCCGCGCTGTACCACCGCGAGGTGAGCGACGGCCTGCTCGCGTTCGGGCTCCTCGCCGGCGCGATCATCGCGATCGCCGGCATCGCCGTCGCCTACTACATCTGGGTCCTGCACCCGGAGATCGCCGTACGGTTCCGCGAGCGCTTTGCGCCGATCCACACGTTCCTCGTCAACAAGTGGTACTTCGATGAGCTCATCGAGCTGCTCGTCGTGCGCCCGGCGCAGTGGTTCGGCGCGTGGGCGCAGCAGACGTTCGAGCGCGTCGTCGTCAACGGCCTGCTCGTCGGCGGCTCGACGGGCATCGTGCGCGCCGGCTCGTCAGCCGTGCGGGCCGCGCAGACCGGCTTCCTGCGCTACTACGCGGCGCTCATCGTCGTCGGGATCGTCGTCATGGCCTTCTACTTCCTGCTCGCCTCATGACGCTGCACCTGTCGATCGTCCTGTGGCTGCCGCTCGCGTTCGGCGTCATCGCGCTCTTCGCGCCGCCGAAGCTCGCCGGGCGCATCGCGCTCGCAGGCGCGCTGCTCGTGCTCGCCTACGCGATCGTCTACCTCGTCGACTTCGAGCAGTCCGCGGCCGGGCTGCAGTACGTCACCGACGAGACGTGGATCGCGGAGCTCGGGATCCACTACAAGCTCGGCGTCGACGGGCTGAACATCCTGTTCGTCGCGCTGACGGCGATCACGTGGTTCGCGGCGACGCTGTGGGCCACCTACCACGAGTGGGAGCGGCCGCGGCTTTTCTTCTTCCACCTGCTGCTCGGGGAGACCGCGGTGCTCGGCGCGCTGCTCGCGCAGGACCTCGCGCTGTTCGTCTTGTTCTTCGACCTCATGCTCATCCCGTTCTTCTTCCTCACGGGCATGTGGGGCGGGCCGAAGCGCATCGCCGCGACGACGAAGATGGTGATCTACACGCTCGTCGGGTCGCTGCTCATGCTGACCGCCGCGATCGCGACCGGCGTGCTCGCCGCGCAGAACAGCGGCACGGAGCTGTCGTTCGCGTTCTCAGACCTCGCCCAGCGCCCGCTCGGCGCCGGCACCCAGGACTGGATCTTCCTGTTCTTCGCCGCCGCGTTCCTCGTGAAGATGCCGGCCTTCCCGCTGCACGGCTGGATGCCCGACGCGTACCGCAACATGCCGCTGCCGGCGCTCGCGGTCTTCTCCGCGGTGCTGAGCAAGGTTGCCGCCTACGGCTTCCTGCGCGTCTGCGCGCCGCTGTACCCGAGCGCGATGGAGCAGTTCCAGACGCTGCTGCTCGCGATCGCGCTCGCCGGGATCCTCTACGGCTCGGCGATGGCGTTCACGACGACCGAGTCGCGGCTCATCCTCGGCTACTCGTCGCTCGCGCAGCTGGGCTTCATCACGATGGGGGTCTTCGCGCTCAACCCGCAGGGCTCCCAGGGCGCGCTGCTGCAGGCGTTCAACCACGGCCTCGTCGTGGCGCCGGCGTTCTTCATCGTCGCGCTGCTGGCGGCGCGCTCAGGCGGGTCGGAGGACATCCGCGACATGGGCGGCATCGCGATGCGCGCGCCCGTGCTCGCGGCGATGTTCCTCATCGTCGCGTTCGCGACGCTGGCGATGCCGGGCTCGGCGAACTTCGTCGGCGAGTTCCTCATCCTGCTCGGGGTTTTCCAGACGAAGCTCGTCTTCTCGATCCTCGCCTTCACGGGCGTCGTGATGGCCTCGGCCTACGCGTTGCGGCTCTATATCCGCGCGATGCACAACCGCACCGGACCGCGCGTGGAGTCGCGTGAGATGTCGCTGCGCGACGGGCTCGTGCTCGTGCCGCTCGTGGTCGTGATCCTCGCGATCTCGCTGTACCCGCAGTTCGCGCTCGAGCGCACCGAGAAGACGGTCACGAGCGGCACGCAGGACACCGCCGCCGAGGTCGCCGGGAGCAGCGGGCCATGACGGCGCTCGCCGTCTCCGGGCCGCACATCGACTGGGCGGGCCTGTCGCCGCTCGTCGCCGTCTTCGGCGGCGCGCTGGTCGTGCTCATGCTCGGCCTGATGCGCTCGCGCTTCGCGCGCGAGACACTCGTGCCGGCGCTGTCGATCGTGACGCTGCTGATCGCGCTCGGCTGCGGGATCTGGCAGTGGGGCGAGCGGACCGACCTCATCGCCGGCGCGCTGCGCCTCGACGAGCTGACGCTGATCCTGACCTTCCTGTTCTGCGTGGCGGGTATCGCGACGGTGCTCCTGTCGTGGCGCCACGTCGCGCCGCGCGAGGCCGCCCACGGCGAGTACTACGCGCTGCTGCTCACCTCGATCGCGGGGATGATCGTGCTCGTCGCGGCGCAGAACCTCGTGACGCTGTTCCTCGGCTTCGAGCTTCTGTCGATCCCGCTCTACGTCCTGTGCGCGACCGAGATGCGGCGCGCGTCGTCGCTCGAGTCGGGGCTGAAGTACCTCATCGTCGGCTCGGTCGGATCGGCGACGCTGCTCTACGGCCTGGCGTTCCTGTACGGCGCCACGGGCTCGACGGACTTCTCCGGCATCGCGCGCGCGCTGGCCTCCGACAGCGACCTCGTCACCGATCCGCTGCTGCTCACCGGCATCGCGCTGTCGATCGTCGGGCTCGCCTTCAAGGCCTCGACCGCGCCCTTCCATCAGTGGACCCCTGACGTCTACGAGGGCGCGCCCACGCCCATCACGGCGTTCATGGCCGTCGCGACGAAGGCGGCGGCGTTCGGCGTGATGCTGCGCCTGTTCGACGTCGCGCTCATCGAGGCGGCGCTGGACTGGGCACCGCCGCTCGCCGTGCTCGCGGCGATCACGATCATCGTCGGCAACGTCGGCGCGCTCGGGCAGTCGTCGCTCAAGCGACTGCTGGCGTACTCGTCGGTCGCGCAGGCGGGCTACATGCTCGCGGGCGTCGTCGTCGCGTCGCGGCTGGGCGTCCAGGCGACGGTCTTCTACCTCGCCGTGTACCTCGCGATGAACCTCGCCGCGTTCGCGGTCATCGTCGCGCGCGAGCGCGAGACACCGCTCGGCGACAGCATCGACTCGCTGAACGGGATCGGGGCGACACGGCCGCTGCTGGCCTGGCCGATGACGATCGCGATGCTCGGCCTCGCCGGGATCCCGGCGACCGCCGGCTTCATCGGCAAGTTCTATTTGATCGACGCCGCCGTCACCGACGGCTACGCCTGGCTCGGCGTGTTCATCGTCGTCGGCTCGATGATCTCGCTCGCCTACTACCTGAAGGTCATCGCCGCGATGTGGATGCGCCCCGCGATCGAGGGCGAGGGCGCCGCGGCACTGGCGCCACCGCCCGGCGAGCAGCCGGCGCTCGCCGGGGCATCGGAGGAGGCGACCGGGCTGCGCGCCCAGGGCGAGGTCGTCGCGGTGGCGGTCGTCTTCGGCGCCGCGACGGTCCTGCTCGGGATCGTGCCCTCGCCGCTGTTCAACCTCGTGCGGGACGCGGGCGCGGCGGTGGGTCTGCTGTGAGTGGCCTTTCGCCCGCTCGGGCGGGATGGTTGGCCACGTGTTCATGACGTAGATGGAGACGTGGCCACTGTCGACGCCGCGGGCGACGGTTGGCCACTTGTTCAGGTGATTCGCGCGCACCGCCACGGCGCGACGCTCCCTCATCCGTCATCGCTGCAGTGCGTCAACCGCGCGCGTCCGTCCCTCCTGGCATTCCCCCATCGCTTGGATACAGGTCGAGGCACCGCACGCCCGGGCGGGTCCGCGCATGGAGAAGTGGCCTTTCGCCCGCGTGGCGCGGATGGTTGGCCACTTGTTCATGACATAGATGGAGAAGTGGCCACCGCCGGCGCTGCCGGCGACGGTTGGCCACTTGTCCAGGTGATTCGCGCGAACCCGCCACGGCGCGACGCTCCCTCATCCTTCATCGCTGCAGTTTCGTCAACCGCGCGCTCCCGTCCCGCATTGCATTCCCCCATCGCTTGGATACGCTGGCGTTCAGACTGAGATGCAAGGGGTCCTGACGCTTCTCGCCGCCGACGCGCCGTCCGCCGGCGGCGCCGCTTTCGAAGACATCGGCATCGTCGCCGGCGCCGTGATCGTCGCCACGATGTTCCTGCTGTTCATGGGCGGCGTCGGGCACCGCGCCGAGATGATCCCCGTGCTGGGCTGGTTCGAGCGCTTCGCCGAGCGCATCTCCGGACAGCCGGCGTGGGCGTCGCTGCCGTGCGGCCTGGCGATCGCCTCGCTCATCTCGGCCGTCTTCGGCCTGTACTGGGACGTATCGCTGCACATCGACGTCGGCCGCGACGTCGGGCCGCTGAACAACACCGCGCACTACTTCATCCTGGCCGGCCTGTTCGGGATCTTCGCGGCCGGCTTCTTCGCGTGCTGCCTGCCCAACGAGGACCGCAAGGATCGCCCCGGCCCGACGGCGATCCGCATCACGCAGGACTGGTACGCCCCGCTCGGCGGCCTGCTCATGATGGCCGCCGGCCTCTTCTCGCTCGTCGCGTTCCCGCTGGACGACGTCTGGCACCGGCTCTTCGGCCAGGACGTCACGCTATGGGGCCCGACGCACGTCATGCTCATCGGCGGCGCCGTGATGGCGCTCGTCGGCATCGCCGTCATCCAGGTCGAGGTCCGCCGCGCGGTGAAGGCGAGCGGCCTGCCCGACAACGAGCGCCTGTGGGTCAAGGGCCTGCGCACCATCTGGCTGCCCGGCGGCCTGCTCGTCGGGCTGTCCACCTTCCAGGGCGAGTTCGACTGGGGCGTGCCGCAGTTCCAGCTCGTCTTCCACCCCCTGCTCATGATGCTCGCCGCCGGCGTCGTGCTCGTCGCGGCGCGCATCTGGCTCGGTCCGGGGACGGCGCTTGCCGCCGTCGGCTTCTACCTCGCCATGCGCGGCGGCCTGACGTACCTCGTCGGGCCTGTCCTGGGCGAGAGCACGAACCACTTCCCGCTCTACATCGCCGAGGCGGCCGCGGTCGAGCTCATCGCGCTCGTCGTCGCCGCGCGCGAGCGGCCGCTGCGCTTCGCCGTCTGGTGCGGGGTGGCGATCGGCACCCTCGGCCTCGCCGCCGAGTGGGCGTGGACGCACGTGTGGATGCCGATCCCGTGGCCGGCCGAGCTGCTGCCCGAGGCCGTGCTCATGAGCGTCCCGATGGCGATCGCCGCATGCCTCGTCGGCGCGTGGCTCGGCTCGCGCCTCGCCGCCGAGCAGGTCCGCCAGGTCCCGGGGCTGCGCGCCGCGGGCGTCGCGGGTTCGCTGGCCATCGCAGTGCTCCTCGCGATCGCGCTGTACGCGCCGGCCGACACGGGCGTCAGCGCCGCCGTCGCGCTGCGCGAGGT
>JBOGYT010000293.1:0-8335 GCA_050696955.1 Solirubrobacteraceae bacterium
GCGCTCGAGCATCCCGCGGTCCGCGCCGAGCTCGGCGACGCCGAGACCCGGCTGCTGTCGGTCGTTCCCGTTGCTCCGCGCGACGACCCCTCGGCCGAGCCCGATCACGTGTGCGCCACCGTGTACGACTACGAGAACGAGCGCGCGGTCATCATCGAAGCGCCGGTCGACGGCACGCCGTACGTGAGCGTCACGTCGACGGTCAAGCAGCCGCTTCCCAGCCGTGATGAGTATGCGGCCGCCGTCCAGGCGATCCAGGCCGACGACGAGCTCGGCGCGGCGCTGCGCGGCGGCGCCCTCGTCGCCTACCGGCCGATGCCGCCGGTCGTCGTCGAGGAGCTCGAGGACGGGCGCGTCGAGCGGACGATCGCCGTCGGGCTGCGGCCCGCGGCCGGCAATGGCACCGATCACGAGATCGTCGGCGTCCGGGCGGCGACCGGCGAGGTGCGCCATTTCGAGGACGGCGCGCCGGTGAGCGCGCTCGCCGTCGAGGAGATGTGCGGGCTGCCGGGCGCCGAGCAGGACACGACCGAGCAGGGCGAGGCCGGCGCCGCGAAGATCACGATCACGCGCGGCGGCGAGCTGCTGTGGAGCCTCGTCGCCGTCCGTCCCGCGGCCTCGTCGGGCACGAACGGATCGGCGATCGAGCTGCGCGCGGTGACGTACAAGGGCAAGCGCGTCCTGCGCCGTGCCCACGTGCCGATCCTCAACGTGCGCTACGACAACGACGCCTGCGGCCCGTACCGCGACTGGCAGTGGCAGGAGGGGATGATCCAGGCGATCGGCAGCGACCCGGCGCCCGGCTTCCGCCTGTGCACCCAGCCGGCCCAGACGATCTTCGATTCCGGCACCGATCCGGGCAACTTCCTCGGCGTCGCCGTCTACGTCGACGGCGACGAGGTCGTCCTCGTCAGTGAGCTCGAGGCGGGCTGGTATCGCTATATCAGCCTCTGGCGGCTGGGCGCCGACGGCACGATCAAGCCGCGCTTCATGTTCGGCGCGGTCGAGAACTCGTGCGTCTGCAACGTCCACCACCATCACGTCTACTGGCGCTTTGACTTCGACGTCGTGACCGGAGCGCACAACGCCGTGCGCGAGTTCAACGACCCGCCGCTGCAGGGCCACACGTCGCGCTGGCACACGCTGCGCCACGAGATCCGGCGGGCCAAGCTCCCCTCGCGCAAGCGCAAGTGGCGCGTCGTCAACCGCGTCAGCGGCGAGAGCTACACGCTCGTCCCCGGGCCCGAGGACGGGCAGCGCGACAGCTTCGGCGTCGGCGACATGTGGGCGCTGCGCCATCGCCCCGGCCAGCAGATCGACGACGGGGTCGGCTTCACGACCGATCCCAGCGAGGCGCGCGCCCACCTCGACGACTTCGTCAACGGGCAGTCGATCTACGACACCGACGTCGTGCTCTGGTACGGCGCCCACTTCTCCCACGACATCCACGGCGAGCAGGAGTCCGGCGAGGACCACGGGCACATCGTCGGGCCGGATCTCGTGCCCGGCGGCTGGTAGGGGCCCGGCGGGCCGGCTCTCGTGGGCGGTGGTCGACGAAACGGCTTCGCTTCGAGAGGAAAGTGGCCGGGGTCACGTCCCGCGGCGGCGCGCAGCCCCTGCCACCCCACAAACCGACCCGCGTCGACCCACCGCGCGCTCCCGACCCGCATCCTGTATCGATGCTGTTCTGAAGCGGCGCGCGGCGGGCGTGGGCCGGGTCAGCCCGACCCGCGGCGGCTCTGGAACTGGTCGAAGGCCACCGCGATGAGGATCAGGGCGCCGATGATGATCTGCAGGTAGAACGAGTTGATCTCCAGCAGGTTGCCGCCGTTGTTCAGCACGCCGACGATGAGTGCGCCCGCGGCCGCTCCGTACGCGCCGCCCTTGGCGCCGAAGAGGCTCGCGCCGCCGATGACGCAGGCCGCGATCGCGTTGAGCTCGTAGCCGGTGCCGGCGGTCGGGATGCCGGCGTTCAGCCGCGACATGAACAGCACGCCCGCGAACGCCGACAGCAGGCCGGCGATCGCGTAGACCGAGACGAGCACGCGTGTCACCGGGACGCCGGCGAGCCGCGCCGACTCGGGGTTGGAGCCGACCGCGTAGATGTAGCGCCCGAACACCGTGCGACGCAGGACGAACGCCGTCACCGCCACGACGGCGACGAACATCCACAGGAGGTTCGGCAGCCCGAGCAAGTCGCCGTTGGCGATGGTGGCGAACGAGTCGGGCAGCGGCTGAACGGTCGTCGCGTCGGTCAGCACGAGCACGGCCCCTCGCGCGATCCCGAGCATGCCGAGCGTCACGATGAACGGCGGCAGCTTCCCGTAGGCGACGAGCGCACCGTTGAACACGCCGATCGCCAGTCCGGCCGCGAGGCCGCCCAGGATCGCCACGGGGATGCCGGTGCCGTGCACGAGCAGCTCGGCGGTGATGCAGCCGGTCAGGCCGAGCACCGAGCCGACCGACAGGTCGATGCCCGCGGTCAGGATCACGAGCAGCTGGCCGACCGCGATGATCCCGAAGACCGCCACCTGGCGGGCGAGGTTGGCCATGTTGTCGCCGGTCAGGAACTGGTCGGAGGCGAGCGTCATCGCGCCGAACAGGACGAGCAGCACGATCAGGCCGCCGGCGTCACGTCCGAAGACGTCGCCGAACGTCAGCACCCGCTCCCCGGCGGCATCCGCCGGGGCCTCGCCGCCGGCCGCCGGCTCGAGCTTCTTCATGGGCAGTCTCATGCTCCCGTCTCCTCGCTCTTGTCCACCCTCATGTCCTTCGCCGGTCCGCCGATGCTCGCCAGCCGCAGCACGTCTTCCTCTGTTGCGCCCTCGGCGCGCACCTCGCCCGCGATCGACCCGTCGCGCATGACGAGCACGCGGTCGGCGAGCCCGAGCACCTCGGGCAGATAGGAGGAGACGACGACGACGCCGAGCCCCTCGGCCGCGAGGTCGCCGATGACCTTGTAGATCTCGGCCTTGGCGCCGACGTCGACGCCCTTCGTCGGCTCGTCGAAGAGCAGCACCCTGGCCCGCGTCGCCAGCCAGCGCGCGAGCAGCACCTTCTGCTGGTTGCCGCCCGACAGCGACGACACCGGCTGCTCCCACGACGCCGCGCGCAGGCGCAGCCCGCCGAGGTACTTGTCGACGATCCCGCGCTCCTGCTTGCGGTCGACGAGCGTGAAGTGCGAGAGCTCGTCGAGGTCGGCGATCGAGGCGTTCTCGCGGATCGTCAGCTCGAGCAGGAGCCCGAGTCGCTTGCGATCCTCGGTCAGCAGGCCGAGGCCCGCCTGCACCGCGCGCCGCGGATCGCCGCACTTGACGCGCTTGCCGTCGATCTCGATCGTGCCGCCCTCGCAGCCGTCGGCGCCGAAGATCGCCCGCAGGAGCTCGCTGCGGCCCGAGCCGAGCAGCCCGGCGATGCCGACGATCTCGCCCGAGCGCACCTCGAAGTCAATCGGCGCCGCGGCGCCGAACGGTCGCAGCCCGCTGATCTTCATCCGCACGTCGCCGATCGTCCGGCTCGACGCCGGATAGAGCGACTCGATCGTGCGCCCGACCATCGAGGCGATGAGCGTGTCCTGCGTGTAATCGCTCATCGCGGCGCTCGTGACGAGGCAGCCGTCGCGCAGGATCGTCACGCGGTCGCCGATCTTGAACATGTCCTCGAGGTGATGGGTCACGTAGAGGATCGCGTGGCCCTCGTCGCGCAGCGCGATGATCTTCCGAAGCAGCGCGCGCGTCTCGGCTTCCGACAGCGCCGTCGTCGGCTCGTCGAAGATCAGCACGCGCGGCGACTCGCCGAGCACCTTCGCGATCTCGACGAGCTGCTGCTGGGCGAGCGGCAGCGTCGCCACCTCGGTCCCGGGGTCGAGGTCGCCGAGGTCGACGCGCGCGAGCATCTCGCGCGCCTGGGAGCGCAGCTCGCCCGGACGCGTCACCCCGCGCACCGCCGGCAGGCGGCTCATCATGAGGTTCTCGGCGACCGACAGGTCGGGCAGCAGGCTGAGCTCCTGGTAGACGACGCCGATCCCGTGCTCGCGCGCCTCCGACGGACTCGGGCTGCCGATCTCCTCGCCGTCGACGCGGTACCCGCCGCTGTCGCGGGTGATCGCTCCCGTGAGGATCTTGATGAGCGTGCTCTTGCCGGCCCCGTTCTCGCCGGCGAGGCACATCACCTCGCCGGCCCGCAGGTCGAGATCCACGTCGGTGAGCGCCTTGTTGGGTCCGTAGGCCTTCGTCGCGCCGCGCAACGACACGACCGGCTGCGTCGCCGGCGGCGTCGGCTGCCGACGCTCGGTGGTGGTCGAGCTCATCTCACTGCGCCTTCGCCGTCGGCGGGTTGAGCAGCGGCTTGACGGCCGGGTCGTCCATGTTCTGCTTCGTCGCGACGACCGCGCCCGGATCGAGGTTCGGCGGCGGCTGCGAGCCGACCGCTGCCATGCCGGCCTCGATGATGCCCTGGTAGCCGAAGAAGTACGGGTTCTGGACGATGAGCGCGTCGATCGAGCCGTCCTTCAGCGCCGCGTTCTCCTGCGGGTCGGTGTCGAAGGCGACGACCGGGATCCTGTCCGCCGCGCCCACGTCCTTGATCGCCCGCGCCGCGCCGACGCCCGACGTGTTGTTGGAGGCGAAGATGCCGACGAGGTCCGGGTTGGCCGTCAGCACGTCGTTGACCTGGCTCGCCGCCCGGTTGAGATCGTTGTCGTTGTAGCGCGTGCTGGCGACCTTGATGCCGGAGCAGTTCGCCGCGAGGCCGTTCTTGAAGCCGGTCTCGCGCTCCTTGATCGTCTGCACGCCGGCCACCGAGGACGCGATGAGCACGGCGCCCGAGCTCTTGCCCTGGGCCTTGGCGAGATCGCAGATCGTCTTGCCGGCCTGCTCGCCGGCCTTGATGTTGTCGGTGCCGATGAAGCCCTCGGTCTCGGTCGTCACCGCGGTATCGACGACGATGACCTTGATGCCTCCCTTGCGGGCGCGCTTGATCGCGCTGTTGAGCGCCTCCGAGGAGTTCGGCGCGAGCACGATCGCGTCGACCGAGCGCGAGATCGAGTTCTCGATCAGCTGGACCTGCTGGCCGACGTCGATCTCGGAGGTCGGGCCGAAGAGCCCGGCGCTCACGCCGTAGTCGCTGCTGGCGCGGCGCGAGCCGGCGAGCATCGTCTGCCAGAACGACGAGTCGCTGGCCTTGATGATCACGTCGACCTTCTTGCCGGCGGCCGCGCCGCCCTTGCCGCCGCCCCCACCGCCGCTGTCCGATCCGCCCGACGCACGACCCGCGACGACGCCGATGACGATCGCGATCAGCGCGATCACCGCCACCAGCGACAGCGAGAACTTCACCTGACCCTTGCTCATGGCTATGCCTCGACCCTCCCCTTGCGGGGTGTGGCTCCCGACGTCCCACGTGCCGAGAGAACGTTTTCAGAAGTGGACGCGACAGTACGCTCCTGTGCCTGGCATGTCAAGAGAATACGTTTTCTTGACTTGCACGCTAGGGTGTCCGGATCGACGCTACGACAAGGACAGATGCGGATGGAGCACGCAGAGCAAACGTTGTCTGAGAAGGTCGGAAACGGCCGTCGGCCGACGATGAAGCAGGTCGCCGCGCTCGCCGGCGTCAGCCTCAGCACCGTGTCGCGCGTCGTCAACGGCGATCCGGCCGTGCGCGACGACCTCACCGCCCGCGTGCACCGCGCCGTGGCCGACCTCGGCTATCGCCACAACGTCGCCGCGAGCGCCCTGCGCCGCGCCGACAAGGTGTCGGCGAGCATCGGCCTGATCGTCGAGGACGTCTCCAACCCGTTCTTCGCCGCCGTCCATCGCGGCATCGAGGAGGTCGCCCGCAGCCGCGGCGTGCTGACGTTCGCCGGCAGCTCCGACGAGGTGCCCGAGCGCGAGCAGCAGCTCGCCGAGGCGTTCGGCGCGCGCGGCGTCGACGGGCTCATCATCGCTCCGTCCGCGCCCGACCACAGCTACCTGCTGCGCGACCGCGCCGCCGGGGTGGCGATCGTGTTCGTCGATCGCCCGGGGCGCTTCATCGACGCCGACGCGGCGCTGACCGACAACGCGGGAGGAGCCGACCGCGCCGTCTCCCATCTCATCGCCGGCGGCCACCGGCGGATCGGGTTCCTCGGCGACCGGCCCGAGCTCTACACGGCGAACGAGCGCCTGCGCGGCTACCGCGCGGCGCTCGCGCGCCACGGCCTGCCGTTCGACGAGCGGCTCGTGCGCCACACGCGGCCGCGCGCGCAGGACGCGCACGCCGTGACCCGCGACCTGCTCGGCGAGCGCGATCGCCCGACGGCGCTCTTCACGAGCCAGAA
Source organism: Solirubrobacteraceae bacterium (assembly GCA_050696955.1). Classification (GTDB taxonomy): domain Bacteria; phylum Actinomycetota; class Thermoleophilia; order Solirubrobacterales; family Solirubrobacteraceae; genus CADCVQ01. The sequence continues at coordinate 6,320 of JBOGYT010000293.1, forward strand.
CCTCATCACGATCGAGACGGTGCGCGCGCTCCACGAGCTCGGCCTGCAGCGCACCGTGGCGCTCGTGAGCTTCGACGACATCGCGCTCGCGGACACCGTCGAGCCGGGCCTGACCGTCGTGTCGCAGAACGCGGCCGGGCTCGGGCAGGCCGCGGCGCAGCTGCTCTTCGAGCGCCTGGACGGCTTCGACGGGCCGTCGCGCGAGGTCGTGCTCGAGCCCACGCTCGTGGTGCGCGGATCCGGCGAGCTGCCACCGTCATGAGCGCGCCGATCCTCGTGGCCGGAGAGGCGCTGTACGACCTCGTCGCCGACGGCAACGGCGTGATCGCGGGCCACGCCGGCGGCGGGCCGTTCAACACCGCCCGCACGATCGCCCGCCTGGGCCAGCCCGTGGCGTTCCTCGGGCGGCTGTCGACCGACCGGCTCGGGCGGACGCTCGAGCGGATGCTCGCCGAGGACGGGGTCGCGCTGGACTCGGTCGTGCGCACGAGCGAGCCGACGACGCTCGCGCTGGCCGACGTCGACGCCGGTGGCGGGGCGAGCTACCACTTCTACGCGGCCGGTACGTCGGCGCCGGGGCTGACGGTCGAGGAGGCGCTCCACGCGATCCCCAGCGACGTGGCGGCGCTGCACGTCGGCACGCTGGGACTCGTGCTCGAGCCCCTGGCGACGGCGCTCGAGGCGGTCGTCGCCCGGCTCGCGGAACGAACGCTCGTGGCGGTCGATCCCAACTGCCGGCCGTCGACGATCGCCGATCCGGTCGCGTACCGCGAGCGGCTGCGCCGCGTGCTCGAGCGCGCCGACCTCGTGAAGGTCAGCGTGGACGACCTCGCGTGGCTGGATCCGGGACGGCCGGCGGTCGAGGCCGCGCGCGCGCTGCTCGCGGCCGGGCCGGCGGTCGTGCTGCTCACGTGCGGGGCCGAGGGAGCGACCGTGGTGACCGCGTCGCGCGCGGTGCACGTCGCCCCGCAGCCCGCATCGGTGGTCGACACGATCGGCGCCGGCGATGCCTTCAACGGGGGCTTCCTCGCCTGGTGGCGCTCCCGCGAGCTCGGCCGCGAGGAACTCGCGGACGACGAGCTCGTGGTCGAGGCCGCGCGCTTTGCCTCGCTCGTCGCGGCGCGCACCGTGGAGCGCGCCGGCGCGACGCCGCCGCACCTGATCGGCACGTCGAGCTCGGGCCCGCTCGAGCTGCACAGCGTGTAGCGCCGGAGGCGGTCCGGAACGTCCCGTCGGGCAGCTGTGTCTGCCCGGCGCAGACGACCTCGTCACAAGCCGTAGGGTGCGCCGTCATGCCGCGCGTCCTTGTCGCACCGGACTCCTTCAAGGGCACCTTCGACGCCGCGACCGTGGCGGACGCGCTGGCGGCCGGACTGGAGCGCGCCGGCTGGGACGCCGACCGGTGCCCGGTGGCCGACGGTGGCGAGGGCACGATGGCCATCCTCGTCGGCGCGCTCGGGGGCGAGCTCGTACCGGCGACGGCGAGCGATCCGCTGGGCCGTCCGGTTGACTGCCGGTTCGGGCTCGTCGGCGACAGCGCGGTCGTCGAGACGGCGCAGGCGTCGGGGCTCGCGCTCGTCGCGCCGGATGAGCGCGATCCCGAGCGCGCGTCGACGCGCGGGACCGGTGAGATGATCCTCGCCGCGGTCGCCGCCGGCGCGCAGGAGATCCACGTCGCGGCCGGCGGCAGCGCGACGACCGACGGCGGCGCGGGAGCGATCGAGGCGATTCGCGCGGGCGGCGGGCTCGGCGCGGCGCGGCTCGTCGTGCTGTGCGACGTCGAGACCGCGTTCGAGGACGCGCCGCGGATCTTCGGGCCGCAGAAGGGCGCCGACCCCGCCACGGTCGCGCGGCTGGAGCAGCGGCTCGCGCGCTTCGCTGCCGAGCTGCCGAAAGATCCGCGCGGCGTGCCCGCCACCGGCGCCGCGGGCGGACTCTCGGGCGGCCTGTGGGCCGCCTTCGGCGCCGAGCTGCGACCGGGCGCACCGGCGGTGCTCGACGCGCTCGGCGTCGACG
>JBOGYT010000294.1:0-9756 GCA_050696955.1 Solirubrobacteraceae bacterium
GGGCGACCCTCTTCGAGCGCTTGTGGCGCGCCGAGCCGGCGCGCGGCCGCGGCCCGGCGGGCGCGGGGCTCGGCCTGGCGATCGTGCACGCGATCGTGACGTCGCACGGCGGCACGGTCGGCGCGCAGACGCGGCCGGACGGCGGCGCGGCGTTCACCGTGGAGCTGCCCGCTCAGGACGGCTGACGGCAGTGCGCGCCCTCGGCGAACAGCCCGGTGAAGACCTTGAAGCGCTGGCAGCGCGCCGTGTAGCCGCGGACGTTGGGCGTCTCGATGATCCACACGTACGGCAGATCCTGGGCGACCTGGGCCTGGAACGCACGGTACCGCGCGAAGCGCTCGTCGAAGTCGATCGTGCGGGCGGCCTCGTCGAACGCCGCGTCGACGAGCGCGTTCTTGTAGCCGGCGGCGTTCGTGACGTTCGTCGTGCTGACCTGGTCTGAGTGGTACTGGCGCCGGACCCCGATGTGCGGGTCGTAGCCCTGGGCGTAGTTGAGGATCGTCGTATCGAAGTTGCGCTCGATGAACACGAGCTGGCCGGTGCTCCCGCTCGTGACCTGCAGGTCGATCCCGACGGCGCCGAGCTGGGCGTCGACGAGCGCCACGCGGTTGTTGAAGATCGCCGACGGCGGCACGAGCCGCAGCCGCAGCGGCGTGCCGTCGGGGATGCGCAGCGCCGGGTCCGGATGGTTCTCGTTCGGGTGATCGAGGGCCACGCGCGGGTTGGCGCCGGACATGACGCCCGCCGGCGCCGCCCAGCCGGCGTCCGCGAGCAGCTGGTTGGCCTGCGCGCGGTCGAAGCCGGGCAGCCCGATGTCGGGGGCATGGAAGGCGAGCTCGCTGGAGATCGGCGCCAGCGCGACCGTCCCGATGCCGGACCGGCCGACGTTGAGATACGCGTCGCGGTCGATCGCGTGGGCGATCGCGCGGCGGACCTTCGCGCCGCTGCTCAGCGGATCCATGCCGCCGAGGATCGGATGGGGATCCGGCGTGCCGGCCGGATCCGGCCCGCCCATCTGGCCGCGCCGGTCACCGCTCGCGGTCAGGTTGAAGACGAGCTGGTCGATCGAGTTCGCCCCGCCGCCGAGCGACTGCGTCGCCTCGGTGGCGAACGCGGGGTTGCCGGCAAGCCCGGCGACCGACGCGTCCGGCACATCCCAGAGGAAGTCGACGTCGCCGCTGCGGAGCGCCTGGAAGCGGGCGGCGTCGTCGACGAGCGGGCGCATGACGATCTCGTCGAGGTAGGGGAGCGGCGCACGGAAGTAGCCGGGGTTGCGGACGACGCGGGCCTCGGCGGCGCTGGCGGAGGCGAACTTCATCGGGCCGGTCCCGACCGTGTTGAGGTTGAGCTGCGCGAGCGTCGGGTTGCCGGCGTACAGATGCGCCGGGATGAGCGGGGCTTCGGTGACGTTGAGCTGCTGCAGCAGCGGCGCGTAGGGCTGCGCGAACCTGAAGCGCACGGTGTGCTCGTCGACGACGTCGATCGACGCGACCTGCGCGACGGGATCCCACGCTGCCAGCGCTGAGGCCATGTTTCGCGTACGCCCGTGGTGGACGAGGAGCGCCTTCTCGAAGCTGAACTTCACGTCGGTGGCGGTGAACGGGGCGCCGTCGTGCCACCGCACGTCGTCGCGCAGACCGAACGTGTAGGTGGCGCCGGCGTCGGTGATGTCGCCGTTGGCGACGGTCGGCACGCGGGTCGCGAGCTCCGGCACCGGCCGCCCCGCGCCGTCGAGCGCGATGAGCCCGTTGTACATCGTCTCCCAGTAGGCATGCACGCCACCGGCGGTGCTGACCGCAGGGTTGGTCGTCGGGACCGCGAACGTCATCCCGGTCGTGAGGCGGGTCTGGGGATCGCTCTCGCAGGCGGCCTCGATCTCGGCGTCGCACGTGTCGGCGTCCTCGCCGCCGTCGGCGGCGTCGTCGCCCGACTGCCCGCGCAGGAGGTCGGCGCCGCGACCGCCGCGGATGTCGTCGTCGCCGGGGCCGCCCGAGACGATGTCGTCGCCGCGGTGCGCCTCGACGCGGTCGTCGCCGTCGCCGGCGTCGATCTCGTCGTTGCCCTTGCCGCCGTCGATCCGGTCGTCGCCGTCGCCGCCGCAGATCGTGTCGTCGCCGCCGCGCCCGTCGATGACGTCGCTTCGCGACGTGCCGGCGATGACGTCGTCTCCGGTCGTGCCGAGCAGGACCCCGGGGTGATCCAGGTCGGCCGTGACGGTGGGGTCGAGGCCGAAGCACGTGCGCGGCGCGCTCTGCTGCCCGGCGGCGACGCCGGGGAGCAGGAGGAGCGCGAGGACGGAGAGCAACGCTGCCAGGACCTGCCCACGCTCGCTCACTGCCCACGCTCCCCGTCCGAGGCCCACCCCTATGGGCGACCGTACTAGATGCGCAGCACACCGTCCAATCAAGGGGTCCCGGCCGCGAGCATCGCGGCGGCGGCGCGGACGAGGTCGGCGTTGCCGGCGGGCTGTGTGCCATCGGGCAGCACCGTCGTGTCCTCGAGCCCGACGCGGATGCCGTGCCCGCGGCCCAGCCCGCGCTCCATCACGTGCCACGTCGCGATCCCGTCGCCGTGGTGGACCTGCTCCAGGCCGACGTGAGCCTCCGCGAGAACCTGCTCCATCGCGGCGGCGTGCGCGACCGCGGCGCCGGGATCGGCGTCCAGCGGCTCGAGGAGGACGCGGACGCAGCGGTCGGCGATGCCGGCTGCGACGAAGGCATGCGCGTCCTCGAGGGTCAGCAGCCCGGCCTCGATCCCGACCCCGCGCGCGACGAGGTGCTCGCAGAGCGCGACGATGCCCGGCTCACCCTGATTGGCGGTCACGAGCTCGGGCAGCTCCGTCCAGGCGGCGATCAGCTCCAGGCGCGCCCGCGGGTCGGGTTCGATCTCCGCCGACGTGCTCAGCGAGATCGCAATGCCGGGGCACGCCGCGCGCACGGCGCGCAGCGCCGCGGCGCACGGCTCGGCGGCGAACGTCTCGGCGCCCAGCTCGTCGTAGGGGTGCAGATGCAGGATCGCGGCACCCGCGTCGACCGCGGCCCGCCCCTCTGACGCCAGCTCGTCCGGCGTCCTCGGGATCGCCGGATGCTCGTCGCGGGTGCGGCCGCCGTTGAGGCAGGCTTTCAGGAGGGGAGCCACGTGAGATCAATTGTTACGACTGGACCGCCGGTCCAGCGCGATGTATCAGGCGCGTTCCTCGCGCCTGTTCCCAACGAGCGGACCGCCGCTGCGGCGCTCGACGCCCACCTCAGAAAGCAGCGCTTCGTCTGGAAGCTCCACGGCAACCCCGTCGATCCGGCATCGATCGTGCTCGGCAATTCGCTCCTACGCCCGCCTCATGCACAATGACAGCACGTACCGGACATGCCCGGAGACGATGTTCCGCGTCCCCTCCCCTTCCACGAGGCATATCGTTCGCTCATGGACGAGTTCAGACCGGCGCGCGCGGCCGTCATCGACGCGATGAGATCCGACGTCACGCCGGCTCCCGCCGCTCAGCGACCGTGAAGCGCAAGACGTTCGAGCGCGAGCTGACGAAGCTGCAGCGCGAGCTCGTGCTGCTGCAGGAGTACATCAAGGCCAAGGGGCTGAAGGTCGTCGTCATCTTCGAGGGCCGCGACGCGGCCGGCAAGGGCGGCGTCATCAAGCGGATCACCGAGCGCACGAGCCCGCGCGCCTGGCGGATCGCGGCGCTCGGAACGCCCACCGAGCGGGAGCGCACGCAGTGGTACTTCCAGCGCTACGTCGCCCATCTGCCGGCGGCCGGGGAAGTCGTCCTGTTCGACCGCAGCTGGTACAACCGCGCCGGCGTCGAGCGCGTCATGGGGTTCTGCACCGAGGACGAGTACCGCGAGTTCCTGCGCACGTGCCCGGAGTTCGAGCGCATGCTCGTGCGCAGCGGGATCATCCTCGTCAAGTACTGGTTCTCGGTCTCAGACGCCGAGCAGGAGCGCCGCTTCCGCGCGCGCGTCGACGATCCCATGCGCCGCTGGAAGCTGAGCACGCTGGACCTGTTGTCACGCGAGAAGTGGGTCGACTACTCGCGCGCGAAGGACGACATGTTCGCCCACACGGACATCAAGCAGGCACCGTGGAACGTCGTCGACGGCGACGACAAGCGGCGCGCGCGCCTGAACTGCATCGCCCACCTGCTGTCGCTGATCCCCTACGAGGACGTGCTGCCGCCGCCGCCGGAGCTGCCGGAGCGGCCGCAGGGCGAGCACTACGTCCGGCCGCCGATCGGCGATCAGACCTTCGTGCCGTCGAGGTACTGAGCCTCCGGCGCGAAGACAGCGAATCCGTCGCGCCCGGCGTCCTTGGCCTGGTACATCGCGATGTCGGCGCGGATGAGCATCTCCTCGCCGCTCGTCTCGCCGCCCTCGAACGGCGCGACGCCCACGCTCGTCGTGATGCGGCGACCCTCCTCGCCGTCGTCGACGGTCGCGTGCTCGCGGATCAGGCGCACGAGGTCCTCGGCGACGGCCGTTGCCTCCCCCGGGCCGCCGTTGGGCAGGAGCACCGCGAACTCGTCTCCGCCGAGGCGCGCGACGATGTCGCTGTCGCGCAGCCGCTCCTCCAGGAGCGCCGTGACGCCGGTGATGAGCTTGTCGCCCGCGTGATGCCCGAGCGCGTCGTTGACCTGCTTGAACTGGTCGAGATCGAGGACCAGCAGCGCGCCGCGCGGGCCGTAGCGCCGGACCTCGGCGACCTGGCGGTCGAGCTCCTGCTCGAAGCGGCGACGGTTGAACAGCCCGGTCAGGGCGTCGTGATCGGCGAGGTGCAGCAGCTCGCTCTCGAAGCGCCGGCGCTCGGTGATGTCCTGAATCTGGTCGAGGAAATGCAGCGGCGTGCCGTCGGCGTCGCGCACGAGCGTGACGCTGCGCGACACCCACACCGGCGTCCCGTCCGGACGCAGGTAGCGCTTCTCGTCGGTCGACGAGCGCACTTCGCCTGAGACGAGTGCCTGCATGACCGCGTAATCGGCCTCGAGGTCGTCGGGGTGGGTGATCGCCGAGAAGCTGCTTCCGCACAGCTCGTCGCGCGAGTAGCCGGTGATCGCGCACAGCGCCTGGTTGACATCGAGAAAGCGGCCGTCCAGATCGCCCACCGCCATCCCGATGGGCGCGTCCTCGAACGCGCGGCGGAAGCGCTCCTGCAGGCGGCGCTGCTCGGTGATGTCGCGGGCGATGCCAAGCGAGCCGACGGCGGCGCCCGACGCGTCGCGGAACGGGCTCTTCGTGACCGACAGGACAGAGGAGCGCGTGCCGAAGTGCCCGCTCAGCTCGTAGGTCGCGGGCGCGAGGCTCTCGAGCACCGTCGCGTCCCGCGCGGCGATCGCATCGGCGACGTCGGGCAGCAGCTCGTCGTTCATGCGCCCGAGGATCTCCTCCCCCGGCCGGCCGATCAGCTCGGACGCCGCGCTGTTGACGAGCAGGTAGCGGCCATCGAGATCCTTGACGTAGATCGAGTCCGTCGTCGCCTCGAGCACCTGCTCGAGCAGCTCGCGGGTGCGCGCGGCGCGGTCCGACGTGCGACCGATGAGCCACGCCAGGAACACCAGCGCCAGCGATCGCGGGAGCACCGCGGCCGGCCCGTCGTCACCGGGCCCGATCGTCAGCCACGTCAGGACGAACGCGATGCTCAGAGCGGCGGTGATCAGGCCCGCGCGGGTGCCGAGCTCCGACGCGATGATCGCGACCGGGATGACGAACACGAGCCCGACCGTCACCGGCGACGACGGGACGATCGCGAGCACGAGGCAGGCGGCGACGAACAGCGCCGCCGCGGCCGCCAGCACGGGGGCTCGCCGGGTGCCGTAGGTGCCCAGCAGGCGCGAGAGTCCCGCTGGTGCCAGTCGCACGTCCACGACGGCGCCGCTGGTTCGCTTGAAAGTGGCCATACCCTGGCGGTATCGGCGCTTTTGGCCCGGACGGTTAGCGGGGACCTGGCCGAAGGCCGAGTTTTCGCGCCCGATGCGGTCGACGGCGTCCCCGAAGGGTCATGAGGCTGTCACCGTGTCGCGTCCGGCGAGCCGCGCGAGGACGTCGTACACGGCGACGATGTCGTCATTGCCGTAGCCGAGCGCGCGGGCGGCGGTCAGCAGCTCGTTGGCGAGCGCGGCGCTGGGCAGCGGGACCTGCGGGCCGCGACGTTGCTCGAGCGCAGGTCCATGTCCGTCTGCATCAGCTTGACGTCGAACCAGGCGTCGTCGGGTCGATCGAGCAACAGCGGGCCGCGCGCATGCGCAGCATGGGCGACCCGACCGCGCTGGCGCTGAGCACGTCGATCGCGAGCTCGGGGTCGATGCCGCCGCGCTCGGCGAGCGCGCGGCTGGCGTCCGGATTGACCGTGCTCATGTCCACGTAGACGCTGCCGGGGCGCAGGCCGGCGAGGATCCCGTCAGGGCCGCGGGTGATCGCCGCGAGCCCGCGGTGTCGGTCACCATGCTGAAGACGGCGGCCAACGTGAAGTTCAAAGACGGAGTTCGGGGCACCGACGACGAAACCACGACAACCAATGAGAGGGTCGCCGTCTGATTTCCGTCAGGCCACGATCCACAACTCGACAATTGCTCGCGCTGATCACTGTGCCGGCCACAAGCGGGCGCGCTGCGACGGCTCCCCGGGACAGATGGGCTATGTCCCAAGCCGGATGCGCACGGTCGGCGCGCGCCGGCTCGTGAGGCTGGGGCTCCCGAGAAAGCGCGTCTTGACCCAGACGCTGTCAATGCCCGCTCCAAGCGAGAAGACGCGACGGCGCAGACGGTAGCGGCAGGTGGTGGTCGTGGGCACCGTCGTTTGCAGCACACGGCGACCGCCGGCGAGCACCGTCACGAGCACTCGACCGCCGCGACAGTCGGCGTGGCTTCCCGTCGGCCGGCGGACCGTGCCCACTTGACGCAGCCGGCAGCGCTGTGCGCGCGTGGCCGCCGCGGCGCAGCGCACGCGCGCGTGCGCCGTGACCGCGGTGGGACGCCGTCTGCGGTACTGCTTCAAGCCGATGCTGAAGTGCGCGTCGCCGGATTCACGCCTCCCGCCCGCCCCCTGGACGTCGCGGTATGCGATCGACACCAACAACAGCGGCGACGGCTCGCCGGCCGGCAGGACGGCGGCAAAGCGACGCCTGCTCATGTCCAGCGCGGCGATCGTCAGGTCGGTCGTCGATGAGCCGCTGGCGTTCGCGTATCGCGCGGTGATCGCGCGAACGACGACACCGGTGGTCAGCGCCACGGTGCCGCGACCTTCGACGGGGAGCCTGACCGCGGTCGGAGTGGGGATCCCATCGGAGCACATCCCGGTCCCCACGCCCTGCGGATCGGTGATCGAGCGGCAGAAGGTGAACAGGTTCGCATCGACGTTCACGCCATGACTCGATGCCATCAGGCGGTGCTGAGGCGGCTCGACATCGATCTGCGCCACGGCTGGGACAGCGCCACCCAGCGCCAGGGTGACAAGCAAAGCGCCGATAATCGACCTGCCCCGCGCCATCACCGCCCCCAAGCTATTGCTGAGCCTACGCTACCCGTATCCGGGCGGGCGAGGCGTTGCAGTCGCTCGTCGGTACCGAGAAGGGTGATCGGCCCGACCGGCTGGACCGCCGCGAAGCGACTGGGCCTGCCCGCGCCCAGATGACGTCGAGGCCGCCGCAAACCTGCAAACCTTCCAATTTGCAGCTACTTTTCGCATGGGCGCGGCGGGTTTCGAACCTGCGACCTCTCGCGTGTGAAGCCGCTCGGAGGACCCCGCAATATGGTCGATTCTGCAGGGGAAAAGCCTGCGCCCTTCGACCGGACAGTGCCGGAAGGACCCGGTATCCGCCGGGTTCTACCGGGAGTTTGGGACAACGTGTCCCAAACCCTGGTGATCCTGGGGTGGTCCGCAGCGAGGCCGCCGCGACAGGTACGGCGTGATGTGCCGCGCGCCGCGACAAGCGACGTCGGAGATTGAAGGAGGAGAGCGGTATGCCTCGGCCTAATCGCGGATCGATTGATGTCCGTGCACAGGTGGACGGCGCGCAAACGTTCTATCTGCGTCTGACCGTCGACGGACGGCGTCACAGGGTGCGCCTGGGCAGCGATCGTGAGGGCTGGACGCCGGGTCGTGCGATGGTCGCGCTGGAGGAGCAGCTTGCGGAGGTCCGCGCCGGAACCTGGCAGCGCGCGGAGCTGGTCGCCGGGCCCAGCGCCGGCGAGGAGAACGATCTGACGTTCCGCGCATATGCCTCCAGCTGGCTTGAGGACAACATGCTTGAGTGGCGGCCGAGCACGATCAGCGACGTGAAGTGGCGGCTGGAGAGCCACCTGCTGCCGCATGTCGGCGAGGTTCGCATCTCGACGTTTGACATCACGCGCGTCACTGCGGTCAAGACCACGCTCCTGAAGGAGAGCCGGCGGATCTCCGAGCGCCTCGAGGCCGGGGTGGTCGAGCGCGATGCGCACAACATGCCGCTGCGACCGCTGTCCCATGAGTCGATCAACAAGATCCTCGCGCTGCTGAGCCGCATCCTCGATGACGCCGTCGAGCGCGGCTACCTGCGCGACAATCCGGGTCGGCGTGTGCGGCGACTACGCCACCGCACACCACGGCGCCCGATCCTCGAGCCTCATGAGGTCCGGGCGATGTTCGAGGCTGCCGACCGCTTGGACCGGCGCGCAACCGGCGTCACCGACAAGGTGCTGCAGGTCGCCGAGTTGCGCCGGGAGGGACTGACGTATCCGCAGATCGCGTCGAAGCTGTCGATTGCGCTGTCGACCGCGCACTACCGCCAGTCGCGCTATGAGCAGGCCGGCGATCCGACCCCGTTCTTTCGCGTATGGGTGCGCGTCTTGTGCGCTGCGGGTCTGCGCATCGATGAGGCGTGCCGAGCACGCCGGTGTGACGTGGACCTGATCGCCAGCTGCCTGCGCGTGGGGCAGGCCAAGACACCAGCGGGCGTGCGGACGGTGCAGTTGACGCCCGACACCGTCGCCGACCTCAAGCGATACCTCGAGATGACGTCCGGGCGGCCCGCGACGGGTCCGTTGCTTCCGACGAGCAATGGCACACGCTACGAGGGCTCGAATGCGTCGGTGAGCATCATCAAACCGCTCGTCGCGCAGACCAACGTCGTGCTCGCAGAGCGCAACCAGCCCGCGCTACGCGACGGCGTGACCGCGCATGCCCTGCGCAAGACCTTCTTCACGTTCTTGCACGAGGCCGGTGCCCCGCCGCGCTGGGTCGCCGACCAGGGCGGCCACGCCGATCCTTCGACATCGCTGCGGATCTACACAGAGTCGCTCCGTGACCGCGAGCGAACCCAGCACGGTAAGGCCTTCGACGACCTGCTCCTCGGCAGTCTCGGGCGCGGGGAGCGGCACACGCCGAGTTGAATCGCCTCGCCGATCGAGGCATGATCCGCGCCCTGGGGATCAGCCGACGCCCGTCGACGCAGTGTTTGGCGAACCCAAAGCTTGGCACGATCCTTGATCGCGGTGGCCATCGCTCGATACTGTCGGTCCATGCCCCGAGATGCAGCGAGCACCGATACCCTGCCGCCCGCGGTTCGACGATTGATCGCGGAGGGCCGTGCCGTGGCCGCGCGCCGCGACCTGCACGAGGTGCTTCGCGAGATCGGTACTCCGCCCGGACCGGTGACAGACGCCGGCACGCGTGCGCTGCAGGAGCAGCGCGGCGAGCGTGCCTGACCCGACCGGCGTGCTGTACGCCGATACGTCGGCGCTCGTCAAGCTGGCGGTCGAAGAGGCTGAGACACAAGCCC
>JBOGYT010000295.1:0-6791 GCA_050696955.1 Solirubrobacteraceae bacterium
GGGATGATCATCGGCATCGGCCGCGTCGCCGGTCGCGAGGTGATGATCGTCGCGAACGACTCGACGGTGAAGGGCGGCGTGTACTTCCCGCTGACGGTGAAGAAGCACCTGCGCGCGCAGGAGGTCGCCGAGCAGAACCGGCTGCCCTGCATCTACCTCGTCGACTCGGGCGGCGCCTTCCTTCCTTTGCAGGCCGAGGTCTTCCCCGACCGCGACCACTTCGGCCGGATCTTCTACAACCAGGCCCGGATGTCGGCGGCCGGAATCCCCCAGGTCGCGCTCGTGATGGGCAGCTCGACCGCCGGCGGCGCCTACGTCCCGGCGATGAGCGACGAGACCGTGATCGTCCGCGAGCAGGGCACGATCTACCTCGGCGGGCCGCCGCTCGTGAAGGCGGCGACCGGAGAGGAGGTGACGGCCGAGGAGCTCGGCGGCGGCGAGCTGCACAGCCGCCGCTCGGGGGTCACCGATCACCTGGCCGACGACGACGTGCACGCGCTGCAGATCGTCCGGTCGATCGTCGCGACGCTCGGCCCCCGCGCAGCCGCGCCGTGGGAACGGCGCGCGGTGCAGCCGCCGGCCGTCGATCCCGCCGAGCTCTACGGCGCCGTGCCGACCGACCCGCGTGCCGCCTACGACCCGCGCGAGATCATCGCCCGGATCGCCGACGGCTCGCGGTTTCACGAGTTCAAGGCGCTCTACGGCACGACGATCGTGTGCGGCTTCGCCCACATCCACGGCCACCCCGTCGGGATCGTCGCCAACCACGGCGTGCTGTTCTCCGAGAGCGCGATCAAGGCGGCGCACTTCGTCGAGCTGTGCGACCAGCGCGGCGTGCCGCTGGTGTTCTTGCAGAACATCACGGGCTTCATGGTCGGGCGCGAGTACGAGGCGGGCGGCATCGCGCGCGACGGGGCGAAGATGGTCGCGGCCGTGTCGTGCGCCCGCGTGCCGAAGCTGACGGTCATCGTCGGCGGCTCCTACGGCGCCGGCAACTACGGCATGTGCGGTCGCGCCTACGGGCCGCGTTTTTTGTGGATGTGGCCCAACGCGCGGATCTCGGTCATGGGCGGCGAGCAGGCCGCCACGGTGCTCAGCTCGGTCGCGTCCGACCAGGATCCGCAGGAGATCGAGGCGCTGCGCACCCGCATCCGGTCGCAGTACGAGACCCAGGGCCACCCGTACCACTCCAGCGCTCGCCTGTGGGACGACGGCGTCATCGACCCGCTCGCGACGCGCGACATCGTCGGCCTGGCGCTGTCTGTCTGCGCCAACGCGCCGCTCGGAACGATGCAGCGGCCGGTCTTCCGGATGTAATAGCCGGATGCCGGTCACCGCGCTGGCGCTCGCGCTCGGCGCCGCCTTGCTGCATGCGCTGTGGAACCTCGGTCTCGCCGGCGCGCGCGATACCGAGGCCACGACGGCGGTCGCGCTCGTCGCGGCCGTCGTGCTGTTCGCGCCGGTCGCGGCGCTGACGGCGGACGTGCGTGCCGAGGCGCTGCCGTACATCGCCGCGTCCGCCGCGCTCGAGCTCGCGTACTTCGCGCTGCTCGCCGCCGCCTACGGGCGGGCCGAGCTCAGCGTCGTGTACCCGCTGTCGCGCGGCCTGGCCCCGGTGCTCGTGCTGGCGATCGGGGTCGCGGCGCTGAGCGACTCCCTGTCGTGGGAGCAGGCGGCCGGCGTCGCGCTCGTCGCGGCCGGCGTCATGCTCGTCCGCGACCTGCGCTGGCTCGGGGACCCGCGTGACGTCGTGTTCTCGCTGGCGATCGCGGCCACGATCGCCGGCTACACGCTCGTCGACAACGAGGGACTGCGCTACGCGGACCCGATCGCCTACCTCGAGCTCGTGATGGTCGTGCCGGCGGTCGCGTACTTCGCCGCGACCGTTCGAAGGCGCGGCGCCGTCGCGATGCGAGCGGCGGCGACGCCGCGGACCGTGGCCATCGCGGTCGGCATGTTCGGCGCCTACGCGCTGACGCTCGCGGCGCTCGAGCTCGCATCGGCCGCGTCCGTGGCCGCCGTGCGCGAGTCGAGCGTCGTCATCGCGACGGCGCTCGCCGGCCTGGCGCTGAAGGAGGCCGTCACGCGGCGGCGGCTCGCCGGTTCGGTCGTCGTCGTGGCCGGCATCGCGCTGCTCGCCGCGGCGTGAGCGCGGAGAATCCCGCGATCGTGTCGCCTCTGCCGCAACCCCCCGACCGGCGCGTCCTGTTCTTCGGCGACTCGTTCGTCGCCGGCACCGGGGATCCGACCGGCCTCGGCTGGATCGGGCGCGTCGTGGCGGCGTCGTTTGCCGCCGGGGTGCCGCTGACCGCCTACGCGCTGGGCGTGCGCGGTCAGGCCTCGACCGCGGTCGCCGCGCGGTGGTACGCCGAGGCGGTCCCGCGCCTGGATCCCGATTGCGACTGCCGCGTCGTCTTCTCGTTCGGGACGAACGACAGCGGGGCGGCGGGGATCGCGCCGCAGCGCTCGGTGCAGACGCTCGCGATCGTGCTCGACGAGGCCGCGACCCTGGGCCTGGGAACGTTCGTGGTCGGGCCCGGACCGGTCGGCGACGCACCGCGCGACGACGGGATCGAGGAGCTCTCGGCTGGGTTTGCGGAGGTCGCCGCCGAGCGCGGCGTCCCGTTCGTCGGCGTGATCGACGAGCTGCGCCGGTCGGACGCGTGGTCGAGCGAGGCCGCGGCGGGCGACGGCGCTCACCCGGCCGCCGGTGGCTACGCGGAGCTCGCGCGGCTCGTGCTCGCCGGCGGCTTCGTCGACTGGCTGCGCTGACCCGCGCTCAATCCAGCGGCAGCGGCCGCCGCGCCACCGGCGAGGAGTGGACGATCGACGTCGTCGTCTGGCCGAACAGGACGAACCGGTCGAGGATCTCCTCGAGGTCGTCCATGTCGCGCAGGTGCAGCTCGAGCAGGAAGCAGTCCTCGCCGGTGATGCGATGGCAGGCGACGACCTCGGGCGTGTCGAGCGCCAGCTCGGGGATCTTGCGCAGCTGCTGCGCGGCCGGCCGGACGCGGACGATGGCCGCGATCGGATAGCCGATCGCCTTCGGATTCACGCTGGCGTGGTAGCCGGCGATGACGCCACCGCGCTCGAGCCGCACGACGCGCTCGCTGATCGCCGGGGCCGAGAGCCCCACCCGCCGGCCGAGCTCCGCCAGGCTGACCCGGGCGTCGAACTGCAGCTCCGAGAGGATGTGCTGGTCGATCGCGTCCAGTTCCAACGCTTCGAAGGGTTTGGTGCGGCGAGGCCGCTGATCCGTAGCCACCTGAGCTGATTCTCCGTTGATCGGCGCTGTGAGCATCGCAGCTCGCACTGCAGGATGAAAGGGCTCATGGCGCTTCTTTCGGCAACGCTTCCCGCCCGCCGCGTGGCTGCGGTTCCGCCGCACGCGTTCTTCCTCGTCAGCGCCGTCTTTCATTACCTCGGCCCGGCGTTCGCGGTGCTGCTGTTCGTGCGCGTGGACGTGCTCGGCGTCGCCTGGCTGCGGATCGCGACGGCGGCCGCGATCTTCGCCGTGTGGCGGCGGCCGTGGCGCCATCTCGCGGCGCTCGACGCCGACGGTCGGCGGCTGCTGCTCGCCTGGGGCGCCGTGCTCGCGGTCATGAACGCGTGCTTCTACCTCGCGATCGATCGCCTGCCGCTCGCGACGGTCGCGGCGATCGAGTTCGTGCCCGTCATCGCGCTCGCCGCGATCGGCGCGCGGACCGTGCGCAACGCGCTCGCGCTTGTCCTGGCCGCCGGCGGCGTCTACACGCTGACCGGCGTGCGGATCGAGGGCGAGCCGCTCGCGGTCGGGCTCGCGCTCGCCAACGCCGTCCTGTTCGCGCTCTACATCGTGCTCGGCCACCGCGTCTCACGGCTGCGCGGGATGGGCGGCATCGACGGGCTCGCCGGGGCGATGTTCGTCGCCGCTCTCGTCGCCACGCCGATGGCGGGCTGGGCCGCGGCGCCCGCGTTCGCCGATCCGATCGCTCTTGCCGCCGGCGCGGGTGTGGGCATCGCCTCCTCGGTGATCCCGTACGTCTGCGACCAGCTCGCGATGGCGTGCCTCGCGCGGTCGAGCTACGCGCTGCTCAACTCCCTGCTACCCGCGACGGCGACCGTCATCGGGATCGTCGTGCTGGCGCAGCTGCCGTCGGTGGAGGAGCTGGTGGGGGTGGGGCTGGTGGTGGCCGGGGTGGCGCTGCACCGGGCTCCGCAAGCGCGTGGTTGACGACACTGCATCGATCAGGGATCAGGGAGCGGAGCGCCGCGGTCGGGATCACATGCTCAAGTGACACCTCGCGACGCCGCCCCGCGTGAGGGGGCACTTGTGCATGTCATACATGCACAAGTGACCCTTCTCGCGGCCTGCGATCGACGTGTGTCACTTCTGCATGTGGCTCGAAGCTCCCGCCGCAGCGCCCCTACCCACATCCCTCATCGATGCAGTTTCGTCATCCCTGCGGTGACGTCCTTAGCCCCGCCACCAACCGCTCAAGATCCGATTCGTCGTTCCACGCCCCCACCGATGCGCGCAGCAGCCCCGTCCCCGGCAGGTCGCGGATGACCACCCCGGCGTCAGCCAAGCGCCCACGGGTAGCCACCGGATCCGGGTCCTCCCACGCCACGAGCGTCGTGCGACCGCGCGGCGCGACCCTCACCCCGCGCCCGATCAGCGTGTCCGCCAGCCCCTGCGCAAGCGTCGCGGCGCGCTCGTGCACCGCGTCCCACCCGAAGTCCGCGAGCACCCCGAGCGACGCCGCCGCGGCGGCGCACGCCTCCGCGCTCTGCGCCGACGCGTCGTGGCGTGCCGCCGTCGGGTGCGCCACCGCGTCGAGCCCCGCGTTCGGGTCGGCGAGATTCAGATAGGTCGGGCCGGGTGCGAGCAGCCGCTCGCGCCACTGCGGCGCGACCCACAGCATGCCCGTGCCGACGGGCCCGCAGAGCCACTTCTGGCCCGAGCCCGCGTAGAACGTGCAACCGAGCGCCCCGACGTCCACCGGCACCGCGCCGACCCCCTGCGCGCCGTCGAGCAGGACCGCGATGTCCAGGCCGCTGAGGTCGGGGACGACGCTGCCGTCCACCCAGCTCACATGCGAGCACGCGACGAGCCGCGTCGCGTCCGACACCGCGTCCGCGATCTCGGCGAGCGGCACTGCGCGGACCGACACGCCGCGCTGCGCCCGCGCCGCCGCAAGCGGGCCGAGCAGCCCCGGATGCTCGCTGGTCGCCGTCAGGATCTCGTCGCCCGCGCGGAGGTCAAGCCCCGCGAGCACGCGCGCCAAGCCCTCGCTCGTGCAGGTCGTGACCGCGACGTCGTCGGGATCGGCGGCGAGCAGCGCCGCGTAGGCGGACCGCAGCTCGGCGCGCAGCTTCAGCATGCGCCCGAAGTACGAGTGCGCCCGTCCCTCGGTGGCGGCGAGCTCGAGCAGCTCGGACGCCGCGCGCACCGCGGTGCCGGGGAGCGGCCCGCACGTCCCGGCGTTCAGGAACGCGACGCGCTCGAACACGGGGAACTGCGCGCGCAGGTCGGCGGGGTTCACCGACGGCAGGCTACTCAGCGGTTACCGCGCGGCGACGCGCCGCAATCCCCGATGCGGTCGCCGGCCCGCCGGCGTCGCCCGGGATGCCCGGGCGGCCGGTCGTGCGGCCGTGGCCGGCGGGAGAACAAGCGCCACACGGGTCCGGCGGTGTGCCGCCGAACCCGCGGCGCACGTTCACGTGGCGTCTACGCGCTACCGCGTGTGCGGGCCGCATAGGTACTGTGTAGGCGTTCGGCTATCGCCCGCACACCGGCCAAGGGGTCGCGCCGGCGCGCCTATACAGCAGCGCCGCGCGGCGATCCTGCTCGGTCTCCGACGCCGCGGCGGGATCGCCGTCGCCGCCGACCGAGGCCCAGGTTCCGACGTCGAACTGGTACTTGCCCCGGTACGTGCCGCCCGCGGAGATCGCGCGCGGGTTGCCGCCCGACTCGCACTCGGCGATTGCCTTGAGCGCGGCGGGGATCGGGATGTTCGGCGCGCCGCCATGGCGCTCGCGCTCGACCTTGCGACGCAGCTTGCGCACCTCGCGGCGCACCTCGCGGACCTCGGCCCGCAGCCGCTCCGGCGTGAGCCGGCTCAGCCTCGCGCCGAGCTTGTCGCGCTCGCGCACGGTGAGCCGCTCGTCCTTCAGCGACTGGCGCCGTGCCTCGAGCCTGAGATAGCGCTTGATCAGCGGCACCTTCGCCGCGTGCGCCAGGTCAGTCGGCGGCTGGCCGCCGGTGATGTTCTGGCCGGGGGAGGGAGCAGGCGCCTGCGCCTGCGCCTCGGCGGAAACGGGCACCGCGACCGCGCACGTAGCGCAGACGGCGCCCAGGGTTCTGGAACGCATTCGTTGGTTTCGTCCTTCCACGGCCCAGAGGCGACACGCGGCGTGCGCGCGGCGCGGGTGGCCGGTCGTTTGCGGCGGGCGAAGGCGCTTGTGAGCGCCCGGGACTACCCGCAGGAGGGCGGAACCCTAGCAGCCGAACCGAACAGAAGTTCGGTTCGGCCGCGAACGATGACGAACGTCACGTACCCTGGTTCATCGCCTGGATCTCGCCGTCCTTGATCGACAGCAGGTCGGTCTGCGCGCCGGCGTCGTACATCGCCTGGCGCGGCTGCTCGAGTTCGACCTGCTCGACGCCGTCGGTGACGCGCGAATCGCAAATGGTCCGATTGCGCCATCTAGCATGCGCACCGTGAACGTCACGCTCCCCGACGGAACCGAGCTCGATCTGCCCGCCGGCGCGACCGGCGCCGACGCGGCCGCGGCGATCGGCCCGGGGC
>JBOGYT010000296.1:0-7873 GCA_050696955.1 Solirubrobacteraceae bacterium
CGTCTCGAAGCCCATCGACTCCAGGGCGACGTTGCCGGTGAGGACCATCAGGTCCGCCCACGAGAGCTTCTGGCCGTACTTCTTCTTGACCGGCCAGAGTAGTCGGCGAGCCTTGTCGAGGTTCGCGTTGTCCGGCCAGCTGTTGAGCGGCGCGAAGCGCTGCTGGCCCGCGCCCGCGCCACCGCGGCCGTCGCTGATGCGGTACGTCCCCGCGCTGTGCCACGCCATCCGGATCATGAAGGGGCCGTAGTGGCCGTAGTCCGCCGGCCACCACTCCTGCGAGGTCGTCAGCACGTCCTCGATGTCCTTCTTGACCTGGGCGAGGTCGAGGCTCTGGAACGCCTCTGCGTAGTCGAACTCCTCGCCGAGCGGATTGGCGACGGCGGGCAGCGGTTCGCACCGCTCAACAGCTGGCCCGACAACGGGAACCTCGACAAGGCGCGTCGGTTGCTCTGGCCGGTCAAGCAGAAGTACGGCCAGAAGCTCTCGTGGGCGGACCTGATGGTCCTCACCGGCAACGTCGCCCTGGAGTCGATGGGCCTCGAGACGTTCGGCTTCGCCGGCGGCCGGGAGGACGTCTGGGAGCCCGACGAGGACGTCTACTGGGGGCCGGAGAAGGAGTGGCTCGGCGACGAGCGCTACACCGGCGACCGCGACCTCGAGGAGCCCTTTGGCGCCGTTCAGATGGGCCTCATCTACGTCAACCCCGAAGGCCCGAACGGCAGCCCGGACCCGGCCGCGTCGGCGCGCGACATCCGCGAGACGTTTCACCGCATGGCGATGAACGACGAGGAGACGGTCGCGCTCATCGCCGGCGGGCACACGTTCGGCAAGACGCACGGCGCAGCCGACCCGGACCAGTACGTCGGCGCCGAGCCCGAGGGCGCCGCGCTCGAGGAGCAGGGCCTCGGCTGGCGCAACGGCTACAACAGCGGCAAGGGCGTCGACACGATCACCAGCGGGCTCGAGGGCGCGTGGACGCCAACCCCGGTCACCTGGGACAACAGCTACTTCGACACGCTCTTCGGCCACGAGTGGGAGCTCGTGAAGAGCCCGGCGGGTGCCCATCAGTGGGCCCCGAAGGACGGCGCCGCCGCCGGCGCCGTGCCCGACGCGCACGACCCATCGCTGCGGCACGCCCCGATGATGGCGACGACGGACATCGCGCTGCGGGTGGACCCGGACTACGAGCGGATCTCCCGGCGCTTGCACGAGAACCCGGACGAGCTCGCCGACGCGTTCGCCCGTGCCTGGTTCAAGCTGACGCACCGCGACATGGGGCCCGTCTCCCGGTACCTCGGTCCCGAGGTCCCGGCTGAGACGCTGCTGTGGCAGGACCCGCTCCCCGAGGTGACGCACGAGCTCATCGGGGCGCAGGACATCGCCGCCCTCAAGGGCCAGATCCTCGACTCGGGGCTGTCCGTCTCGCAGCTCGTCTGCGCCGCGTGGGCATCGGCGTCGTCGTTCCGCGGCAGCGACAAGCGCGGCGGCGCCAACGGGGCGCGCATCCGCCTGGAGCCGCAGAACGGCTGGGAGGTCAACGACCCGGCCGAGCTGGCGACGGTGCTGCGCACGCTCGAGGGCATCCAAGCGTCCTTCAACGGCTCCCAGACCGGCGGCAAGCAGGTCTCGCTCGCCGACCTCGTCGTGCTCGGCGGCTGCGCCGCGATCGAGCAGGCCGCGAAGGACGCCGGCCATGACGTCGAGGTCCCCTTCACGCCGGGACGCGCGGACGCGTCGCAGGAGCAGACCGACGTGGAGTCCTTCGCCGCGCTCGAGCCGACGGCGGACGGGTTCCGCAACTACCTCGCGGAGAACCACCGGCTGACGGCCGAGTACCTCCTGGTCGACAAGGCGAACCTGCTGACCCTGAGCGCCCCCGAGATGACCGTCCTCGTGGGTGGCCTGCGGGTCCTGGGCGCGAACTCCGGGCAGTCCACGGAGGGCGTCCTCACTGAGACGCCCGGAGCGCTCACGAACGACTTCTTCGCGAACCTGCTCGACCTCGGCACGACGTGGACGGCGACGTCCGACGACGCGGGGAACTTCGAGGGACGCGATGTCGCCACGGGCGAGGTCAAGTGGACCGGCACCCGCGTCGACCTCGTGTTCGGCTCGAACTCCGAGCTGCGCGCGCTCGCGGAGGTCTACGCGAGCGATGACGCGCGGGAGAAGTTCGCGCACGACTTCGTTGCGGCGTGGGTCAAGGTGATGAACCTCGACCGTTTCGACCTCACCTGATCTGAGCTGCCAGGTCGGCCGCGCGTCGGCCGACCTGGACACCTTCGTTGACGTCGTGTCAGACGCCGAATCCCGCGGCCGTGCTGTTTAGCTCCTCCCAGCCCGCGGCACCGGTGCGCTACAGCGCGAAGCCGTGCATCGGCAGCGGGGCGGCAGGCCAGCGGAAGTCCGGGTCGAGCAGCACGCGTGGGGGCGCCATCTCAAACGCGCTCCATCGATTTTCTCTCCACCCTGCGGCGTGCAGGCAATGCACCGCGAATGTGGAGTTTGCCCGTGATGTCGCGTGGACGTTAGGGTCACGGTGTGGGGGGGTGTCGTAGATCCGCGACGAGTGCAGCGGCGATGACGGCCGTACTTACGGTTTTGCTCGCGACGGCGGGCCATGCCGAGGCCGCGCCAAGCAAGCGTGCCATTGCTCGGGCTTTTGACTCGGTGAGCGTGCAACTGGGGCACGTGCCTGTGCGCACCTTGTCGCGGTCGGGGTCGCGGCGTCTGCGCGTGGCGCTGCGGCGCGCACGGCGCGCGTGGCGACGCGGACGGGTGTGCGCTTCGCTGGAGCGGCTCGAGCGCGTGAAATCGCGGGTAGGCTCACGAAGCACGTGGCGTCGCGGACGCGTCCCCAGTCGCCGCGCGCGGCGCATCCGCCGTGGCATCGAACGGGTCGAGGGACTGCTGGCGGGGCTGCGGCGAGCGCGCGGCTGCGCGGCGCGAGCGCGGCGGGTGAAACGCATCAACGCCAAGCGCGTGACCGGCGCTCCATTCCCGCGCCAGCCGCCGGTTTCGGTCAAACGCGAGCCACCGGAGTACCCGCTTCGCCGAGGGCCTTTTCGCCCGGTCACCGATATCCAGCAGTCGACGTCACTGACCGCGCCGGCCGCAGCGAACAGCGCTCGAGGTGCCCCCGGGCTCAGATCGAATCCCAATGACCCGATGACGCTGTTTCGCAACACCGGCTACGGCGGCGCGATCCGGGGAGGCGGTGGCTCTGAGCTCAGCCTGGCCAGCGCCGGCAACGTCGTGTTCGTCGCCGGCAACGGGCCCTACGCCGCGTACTCCGTTGACAGTGGAGCCACGTTTCGCGAGATCGACATCGCAACGGTCTTTCCGCCGTTCGGCGGCGGGATCTGCTGCG
This sequence comes from Solirubrobacteraceae bacterium, assembly GCA_050696955.1. Classification (GTDB taxonomy): domain Bacteria; phylum Actinomycetota; class Thermoleophilia; order Solirubrobacterales; family Solirubrobacteraceae; genus CADCVQ01. Next base: position 3,374 of record JBOGYT010000296.1, read on the forward strand.
ACCCGACGGTCACCTACGTTCCGCGGATCAACCGGTTCGTCTGGATCGTTGAGTATTGGCCAGAGACCTTGAATGACTGCACCGGCCGCGGTACCCCGGCGCAGCGCAGCGGCCGTTTGCGCCTGGCAGTGGCGAGCCCGCAGCAGCTCGCCGCTTCGGGCGGCCGAGCCTGGACCTATTGGGACCTCACGCCCGAGACCTTCGGGCTACGAGGAATCGGGTTTGACTTCTCGCAAGCCGCCTTCAGCGACCACTCGCTTCACCTCAGCTGGCTGACCACCTGCACTGCGGGGTCGCTGAACTTCCGCGTGCCCCTTGAACGCCTGGCGCGCGGCGCGAACCTCGGCGGAAGCCCGTTTCTGTTCGCGGTCATCCCCGGATTCCTGACCGCTCCCGCCACCCAGAACATGGACTCGCGCGAGTACTTCGCCCAACGCATCAGCGACAGCCAGATCCGCTCCTACTACTGGGATCGCGGCTCGCCTGTGATCTTCTGGGACGACATTTCGCATGCCACGGTGCCAGCCGAGGGCGACGGCACGTCCTTGAACGCGACCGGCTTCGACATCTCGGATCGCGGCCCGCCCGGAATCGACATCGTCACGGGCACGAAGACCGGCAACGAGCTGTGGTACGCGTGGACCGGGTTCCGCGACTCACGCGGCCGCAGGGTGTTCCCGCAGCCCCACATCGAGATCGCGATCATCAACGCGACCACCAACCGGCTGCACGAGATGCGCTACATCTGGAACCCGGAGCACACCTTCCGCTACCCGTCATTGGCTACCAACAGCGATGGCGAGGTCGGCATCTCGTTCATGTGGGGCGGCGGCGGCTGCGCGATGTGCTCACCGAGCAACGGGCGCTACAGCGCGAACGCCGGCGTCGGGCTTCTCACCGGTCGGGTGGAGCTGACGGCCACGGCCATAGGCGCGGGCAACAACGTCGGGGGCCAGGATTACACGACGATTCGGACCCACTTCCCAGATACCGAGCTGTTCTCGGCCACGAGTTTTGTCAGCGAGCCCGCTCCTGGCGCCGGATTGCCCCGGTACGTGCTCTTCGGTCGCGGATCGGGAGCCCGCCCGGTCCCGCCGCGTCCTGACCTGGTGGTCAGCAGAGTCACCCACAACACCTTCTCGGTCCGCAACGACGGTGCTGCCCCAGCCGGTCCCTTCAGCATCTCCGTCACGACTCCGGGCGCAAGCCCGCTCACCTTCGAAGCTGATGGGCTTGCGCCGGGCGGCCAGCTCAACCGGGTGTTCAACTGCGCCGAAGGCACACGCACCGTCACCGCAGATTCGACTGACGTTGTGGCCGAATCGCGCGAAGACAACAACACCCGACAGATCAGCGTCGCAGTCTGCCCCCCTCCGGAATAACCGGTCGCCCGGTCGGAGCCGCCGTCAGGCCATCATGAAGCGGCCGGCGCCGCTGGCTACGCACGATCGGCTGCTCGCGCGGCCAGCCGCTTGGCGTGTTCGCGGTGCTCCCACTCCTTTGCGACCTGGCACACCGTGAACGCCCACGGGCGGCCGACAAACAGACGACGCACGTTGAGCACCAGGTAGGGGACCGCGAGCACTGCGAGCAGGATCAGGGCACCGTTCATGGTGGTGTCTACGCGAGCGCGCCCAGAACGGATGCGACGCGGCGCTTACGGGCGCATTCGCAGAATGGCGACGCCTGGAACCTGACCGTGTTTGCTAGGCGCTCATCGATCAGAGCGTCGGCGCAAGCCCGAAGTCCGCAAACAGCTCAGGGAGGACGAACGACGTGATCTCCGCGACGCGTCCGCCTTCGATCCGAAGCACGTCGAGCGCCAGCGGTCGGTACTCCGCTTCGCCCGGGGCCCGCAGGTAATGGGCGACCGCGGGCTGCATGTTGGCGCCGGTGACGACGCTCCGCAGGCGCCCGAACGCCGGGTCGAAGCCCGGCTGCATCGCCGTCATGATCGCGTCGCGACCCGCGTACCAGGTGGGGTGCGGAGGCATCGTGAGGCGCGCGTCCTCGCGCAGCAACTCGGCCAGCGCCTCGGCGTCGGCCCGCTCGTGCGCGTCGAGGTAACGCCGCAGTAGCTCGCGCTGCTCGTCGCTCGGTCCCGAGGACCGCGCCCACTCCGTCCGCCGCTCGGGCAGGCGGTCCTGCAGCGTCGCGCGGGCCCTCTGCAACGCGCTGTTCACCGCGGCGACGCTCCCATCGAGCATCGCAGCCGTGTCCTTCGCCGACCAGCCGAGCACGTCGCGGAGCATCAGTACCGCTCGCTGTCTCGGCGGCAGGTGCGCAATCGCGGCCAGGAACGCGAGCTCGATCGTCTCCCTCGCGACGACCACGGCACCGGGCTCGTCCTCCCGGGGGGCGATCGACTCCAGCAGCCGGTCGGGGTACGGCTCAAGCCAGGGAAGATCAGCCGGGGGCGCTGGCGCCACGCTCGGGTCCGCGGCCGCCGCCACCTGTGGCGGCAGCACCCGGCGCGGCCTGCCGCGCAGCACGTCGAGGCACGCGTTCGTCGCGATCCGGTACAGCCAGGCCCGCAGCGAGGAGCGTCCTTCGAAGCTGAAGCTCGCGCGCTTGCGCCACGCGCGCAGGAAGGTCTCCTGGACGAGGTCCTCGGAGTCCTCCAACGAGCCGAGCATCCGATAGCAGTGGACCTGGAGCTCCCCTCGATGACGCTCGACAAGCGCCGCGAACGCCGACTCGTCGCGGGGATCCGTCATCTGCTCGTCAGCGCTCATCAGCCCTGTGGGACGCGCGTCCGCGACCCGAGCGATGAGTTTCTCGCGGATCTTCGTTTCTAGCTGAGGACCACCGAACAGCCACCCGCTCCCAAGGAGATCCAATGAGGAACCTCGCTGTCAACACGTTCATGTCGCTCGATGGGGTCATGCAGGCGCCCGGCGGCCCCGACGAAGACCCTACCGGCGGGTTCACGCACGGCGGCTGGGGCGTCAGCTACTTCGACGACGAGATGATGGGGCAGATGGCCGAGGCGGACCCGTACGAGCTGCTGCTCGGCCGCGGCACCTACGAGATCTTCGCGGCGCACTGGCCCTACGACGAGGGCCCGATCGCCGACCGGCTCAACGGCACCCGCAAGCACGTCGCGTCGACGACGCTCGAGCGGGTGGAGTGGAACAACTCGACCCTCATCACCGGCGATGTCGCCGACTACGTCGCGACGCTCAAGCGTCAGGACGGCCCCGAGATCCAGGTCCACGGCAGTCCGAGCCTCGTCCAGACGCTGCTCGAGCACGACCTCATCGACGAGTTGCGCATGTGGATCTTCCCGCTGGTGATCGGCACGGGCAAGCGCTTCTTCGGTGACGGCACGATCCCCGCGGGACTGAAGCTCGTCGACAGCAAGGTCTCGAAGACCGGCGTCACGATCAACACCTACGAACGAGCCGGCGCCATCAACCCCGGGTCGTTCGAATTCGACGAGCCGACCGAGGCGGAGATCGAGCGGCGCCGACGCCTCGTGAACCCGTAGCCGCGCACGTGGCCGATCACGTCAGCGAGCCGCGAGCGTGTGCGCGAGGTTGTCGAAGGCCTTGCTCCATCCGCCCTCGTGCGAGCGCACGGCCTCCTCGTCCCACAGGCCGCTGTGGGTGAAGCGGACGGTGGTCACGCCGTCGGTCTCATCGAAGTCGAGCTCGATCAGCTGGCGCGTGGCGTTGCCGTCCCACAGCCAGGTGAACGCCAAGCGGGTTGGCGGGTCGATCTCGGTATAGCGGCCGCCGCCGCCGTACTCGATGTCCTCGTGGGGGTTGCGCATGACCACCCGCACGGTGCCGCCCACGCGCAGGTCCACCTCGGCTTCGGTCGTCTCCCAGTCGTGCTCGGCGTGCCACCAGCGCCGGATCACCTCCTCGCTGGTCCACGCGTCGAAGACCGCCTGGGCGGGCGCCTGGAAGGTGCGCTGCATGTGCAGCGTGTTGTCGGTCATGCGCCGTTTGGGTACTCGTCGTGGAGGTTCCACCACTGGTAGGGCGGGCTCTGCGGGTAGCCCTCGGGCGAGTCCTCCCACTCCTCCTGGCGCCCGAGCGCGGTCAGATCGAGGTAGCTCCACGTGCTCCCCATCGCCTCGTCGCCGCGGTTGTTGACGAGGTAGGTGCGCAGGATCCGGTCGCCGTCGCGCAAGAAGGCATTGGTGCCGTGCCACTCGTCCACGCCGAAGTCGGCGTCGAAGTGGTCGGTGATCGTGTACCACGGCATCTCCCAGCCCATCCGCGCCTTCCACCGCTCGATGTCCGCCTGCGGCGCGCGCGACACGAACGCGAGCGTGGTGTCGCGAGCGTTCAGATGGGCGAGGTGAGCGACCTGGTCGGCGAGGAAGGAGCAGCCGGGGCAGCCATGCTCGGGAAAGCCGGCCACACCCGGCTCGAAGAAGAAGCGGTAGACGACCAGCTGACGGCGCCCGGCGAAGAGGTCGAGCAGGCTCGACGGGCCGTCCGGGCCCTCGAAGCGGTACTCCTTGTCGACGGCCATCCTCGGCATGCG
>JBOGYT010000297.1:0-5195 GCA_050696955.1 Solirubrobacteraceae bacterium
GAAGAGCGTGTAGGAGTGCACGGTGCCGGTGCGCGCGGCGATCCCGGCGCGCGATGCCTGCGCAAGCCGCACGTTGAGCGCCCAGCGGCCGTCGCGGATCTTCGCGCGGAACCGGAGCGTGTGCGTCGTGTCCGCGGTCCCGAACTGCAGCTGCACGCGCACGGCCCCCCGCGCCCGGGTGCTGATCGTGCCCGACGCGCGCAGGCGCCCGCCGGCGCTGATCGTCGGGCGCTTCACGTGCAGCCGCGCGCGGCGCTTGGCGGCCCGCAGTCGTACCGATTGGGGGAACGTCTCGTCGTTGCCGTCGTAGGTCAGCGTGACGATGCCGGTGCCGAGCCGGGCCTGAGCTTCGGGGATCGTGCGGTTCACGCGGATCCTGCGGCGCTCGCTGTCGATCGCCGCCGTCATGCGTGTGCGGCGCCCGGCGGACTGGAGCACGAGCTTCACGCTGCCGGAGGCGTGCGCGCTGATCGGCGCGACGAGGTCGAGCTTGCGCGGGCCGCGGCGGATCGCGGCGCGCATGATCGAGAGCTTCGAGGCGAGCTTCGCCGTGGTGGCGTCCGACCCGCCGGCGGACGGCCCGGCGGGCGGTCGCGGCGGATCGGGCTCCGCCCGGACCGAGCCGTTGGGGTTGACGCAGCGCCGGCCCTTCGGGTCCGCCCAGGCAGCGCCGACGCTCTGAAGCGCGATCCCGCCGCGCGCGGCGGCGGCCTGAAGCGGCGGGAGCACCCTCACCCAGCGCGCCGCCGCCGGCGTGCCGTCGGCGTCGACGACGAACAGCATGTAGTAGCCCGGGGGAGCGGTCGCCGCGCTCGCGGGCATCGTGACGTTCAAGCCACCCTTCGCCACGGTCGCATTGACCCTGAGCGGGACGACGCGCTGGTTCATGTCGACGCTGTGCGTGGTGGCCGCCGGCGCGACGAGAACGGCGTGCATGCCCGCCCGAGCGTGCTCGCTGAAGATCCCGAACCGCTCGCCGTATCCGAGGATCGCCCACGCCCGCGCCCCCGTGAACGGCGGGCCCTTCTTGCCCACGCCCCGGATCACCGGCCGCAGCGCGCACGCGTCGCCGTCGAAGAGATACGGCGGCCAGTAGATCTCGGCGTCGTCGCGGCTCGTGACGAGCTTCGGGTTGCCGTCGTCGCCGGCCGAGACGATCCGCCCGTCGGGGATGAGCGCGGCCGTCGAGTGGTACGTGCGCCATTCCTGCTGCGCGGCCCCCAGACGCCAGTTGCCCTCCCCCGGATTGCGCAGCTCGGTCCGCTTGTTGTCGATCGGCGGATCGGTGAGCGACTGCCCATCGCTCGGTGCCGGGTCGCCGACGTAGTACAGGCCCTTGGAGCCCTCCGCGCGGTAGTCAGAGCCCACCCCGCCGCCGACGACCACCGTGCCGCCGTCGGGCAGCAGGACGGTGTTGGGGTACAGCCGCGAGCGGTTGAGGTCGGCCGTCGCGTCGTGCGTCCAGGCGAGCGAGGCGGGAGCGGCGTCGAGCCGATCGACGTTCTTGCGCGCGAGCCTCACGGCGCCATCGGCCGAGGGATCGGCGCCGGCCATCGCCAGCAGGTTCCACGAGCCCGCGAGGGCGTTCAGGTCGGGCTCGATCGCTGTCGTGCCGCCCTGGTGGTCGACCGACGGAGCGTTGTCGGGCCAGCCCGGGGTCTGCGTCCAGGCCGCGCCATGGTCGGCGTCGCGGTCGTACAGCGCCGGCCCCGTGTCGAGGATCGCGGAGTCCTGCCTGCCGGGGCCGGCCAGCCCGACGTCGCCGTCGGGCAGCACGTACATGTTCGGGTACTGCGACAGCCCAAACGCGCCGCCCGGCGTGAGGGGCTCGGTGAACTCCTGGGTATCGGCGCGCGTGCCGGCGGGGTACGGATCGAGCATGTCCAGCGGCTCGGGCGTGTTCTCGCCCGGGCGCCAGATGTCCATGTAGCCGTTGCGGCGCGAGGCGCCGTCCGGCCGCGCCCGCCCGGTCTCATCCAGGCCGCCGACGATCAGCACGTCGCCGCTCGACAGCCGGGTCAGCGTGGGGTACCAGCGCCCATGGGTCATCCGCGGGCCGACCTCCCAGGGGTTGGCCTCGTTCCACGGGTTGAAGATGAACGTGTAGTCCAGCCCGGAGGCGTATGGCCGCCCCGGCCGTGGGTCCGAGCGGTTGCCGCCGGCGAGCAGGACGCGGCCGTCGGACAGGAACGTCTGGCCGGCGCAGAAGATCGGCGCGGGCATCGGGTTGCCCTGGCTGTCGGGGTTCTCGGCGATCGGTGGCGGCGGGACGTGCTTCGTGGCGCCGGTCAGCGGGTCGAAGAGCCGCGCCGACCCGAGGTTCGAGCGCACGCCGCCGACGTAGGGCTCGCGGCCCCAGACGAGGATCTTGCCGGTGGGCAGCACGACCGCGTTGATCGCGTAGTCCGGCAGCGGGCGGAGCGTGGGATCCCAGTAGCCGACGTCGTCGCGCTGGCCGGCGATGCGGGCGTTGAGGCGGCGCGTCTGGCGAACGATCCGCTGGACGCGCGCCCTGCGCTGCGACGGGGTCAGCCGCGCCCACGCCTCGCGGCGCGCGCGGTCGAGCACTTCGGCCTTCGCGTGCGCCTCGGCGTGCGCCGCCTGCTCATCCTCGACGCTGTGGGCGCGGGCGGGGGAGGCGAGCGCAAGGGCGGCCGCCAGAGCAAGGCAGACGGCGGCCGCGCTGGACGCGGCCGCCAGCGAGCGCGATCGCCGCGGACCGAGAAGTGCCGATCGGATGCCCATGGAGCGAGTATCAACGGTCGCGCGGATCGTGCCTTTCATTATTTCCGACATCCCGCACGGGGCGCGGGACTCGCTGGGGGTGCGCGAGGATGTCGGCGTGCGTTGCGTCTACATCGATCTCGACGGCACGCTCGTCGGCCGCGGCGGCTCGCTGCTGCACGACGGCGAGGGCTCGTTCTCGCTGCTCGGCGTGCGCGCGATCGAGGCGTGCGCGCGCGCCGGCGCGGAGGTCGTGCTCATGTCGGGCCGCCGCAAGGCGCAGGTCTCCGAGGACGCCCGCCTGATCGGCCAGCAGTCCTACATCTTCGAGTCGGGCTCCTGCCTCGTGATCGACGGCGAGGAGCACTGGCTGACCGGGGAGCTGATGCCGTCGCCGGAGGCGACGATCCACGACCAGATCGAGGCGTCGGGCGCTCCGGCGCTGCTGCTCGACACCTACGCCGGGCGCCTCGAGTACCACGACCCGTGGCACCGCAACCGCGAGGTGTCCCACCTCTTCCGCGGCCTCATCGACGCGTTCGAGGCCGACGACCTGCTGGAGGCGCACGGCCACGGCGCGCTGCGGCTCGTCGACAACGGCAGCGTCCACTCGCGCTCGTCCGACCTCGCCGACCTGCCGCAGGTGCGCGCCTACCACCTCGTCCCGCGCGGGGCGTCGAAGATGGCGGGCGTTGCACGGCACATGCGCGCCCGCGGCTACGGCCCCGACGACGTGATCGCCGTCGGGGACTCGCGCGAGGACATGGCGACGGCCGAGCACGTCGGCGCGTTCTGGTTCGTCGCCAACGCGATCGAGCGTGACCCGTCGCTGCGCGAGGCGATCGCCGGGCGCCCGAACGTGCACGTCGCCGAGGCGCCCTACGGCGCGGGCGTGTACGAGGCGGTTGTCACGACCTTCGCTCGTCGCGGCGCTTGAGCAGCTCCCGCGCGCGGTCGGTCGCGCGGGCGACGACCCCCGACTTCGGCCGCCAGCGCGCCGGCGGCGGGACCGTCGTGCGGACGAGCGCGATCCAGTCCTCGAGCGGCAGCTCGGCGGCGATGAGCTTCGCCAGCCCGTCGGTGACCGGCGCCTCGAGGCCCGACCGGGTCACCGCGAGCGCGAGCAGCGGGACCGACTCCAGGGACTCCACCGCCTGGCCGACGCGCTTGTGGATCTCGGCCGCCGGCACGCCGGCGGCGAGCAGCTCGCCGGCGCGGCGGTTGCGGCTCTGCGGCGCCAGCACGGTGGCGACGAGGTCGCCGGTCCCGGCGAGGCCCAGTAGCGACTCCGACCGCGCGCCCTGCGCCTGGGCGTAGCGCCACACCTCGGCGAAGATGTGCCCTGCGGCGGCGCCGGCCGCGTTGAGGCCCTGCGCCTCGGTCGCGCCGGCGGCAAGCGCCGCCGCGTTCTTCGCGGCGCCGGCGAGCTCGACGCCGATCGGGTCGTTGGACTGCTCGCACACGACGCCGGCGCGCATGAAGACGCCCGAGAGCGCGCGCGCGAGCTCCTCGTTCGTCGAGGCCGCGACGAGCGCGGCGCCCTCGCTGACCATCTCGTGCGCGTGCGCGGGTCCGGCGATGCAGGCCACCCGGCTCTCGCCGAAGCGCTCGCGCAGGAGGACGGTCGGGGCGACGCCGTCTGGCGGCGTCAGCCCCTTGGCCAGCGAGATGACGGGCGTGCGCGGCCCGAGCCCCGCGTCCGCGAGCCCGCGGATGGTGTCGCCGACCGTCAGCGACGGGACGCCGAGGAAGACGTAGTCCGTGCGCCCGAGCCCGGCGTCGATCGACTCGATGCGCAGCTCGCGGGGCAGCTCGACGCCCGGCAGGTAGCGGCGGTTCTCGCGGCTTTGCACGAGCTCGCGCGCCTGCTCCTCGGTGCGCGTCTGCAGCGTCGTCCTGAAGCCGCCGCGGGCCAGCAGGACGGCGACGGCGGTCCCGAACGAGCCGGCCCCGACGACGATCGCGCGCTTCGCGCCGGGGCTGGGCAGCGACAGGCTGGGGCGCGGGCGGCCATCGGGCACGCGCGCGAATGTACGCCACGCGTGCCCCTGATGGGTACGAGAGGAGCATCGCCGACGAGCTGCACGACGCACCCATCACGCCGTCAGGCGGCTTGCACGCCGATCAGCGGCCGGCCGCCCGGGACCGCGATCGTGTCGGCCAGGCGGTCGGCCTCGTCGAGGTACTGCGTCGTGAGCAGCACCGTCGTGCCGTCGGCGACGAGATCCTCGATCGTCGTCCACAGGCTCAGCCGGCTGCGCGGATCCAGCCCGGTCGTCGGCTCGTCGAGGAAGAGCAGCCGCGGCCGGCCGATGAGGGCGCTGGCCAGGTCGAGCCGGCGGCGCATCCCGCCCGAATAGGTCTTGACGATCCGGTCGGCCGCATCGGCCAGGTCGAACCGTTCGAGCAGGTCGGCGGCGCGCCGTCGAGACTCGTCGCTGCGCAGCTGGTAGAGCCGGCCGAACATCCAC
>JBOGYT010000298.1:0-6543 GCA_050696955.1 Solirubrobacteraceae bacterium
CGTGCGAGCAGCGACCGCGTGGCCGCCCCGGCCAGCGCCGCGCACAGCCCGCCGGCGATCAGGCCCGGCCACCAGACGTCGAAGCGGTCGTCGAGCGTGGCGCCGAACAGCAGCGCGCCGATGCCGATGCCGATGCCCGCCAGCGCGGACTCGAGCTGCGTCTCGAACATGTGGCGGCGCTCGAGGATCGACACGACGAGGACGGCGACGACGATCGCCAGCAGCCAGCCCGGCTGCTCGAGGAACTCGAACGCCGTGCGGTCGAAGTCGATGAGCAGGTCGCCGCTCGCGAACGCCCCGGCGACGAGTGCCGGGAGGAACGGGCGGATGCCCGCGGCGCCGGCCAGCCCGGCGCCCTGGAGGATGTCGATCAGCAGTCGCAAAGCGTCCGGTAGCGTGCGGTGCGATGACGATAGACGACAGGGACCGGAGGGCCCCCGGCGAACCCCGCCGTATGCCGACCCATCCGGGCGCGCGTCCGACCTCACGCGATCTCGAGCGCTACGCCGGGCTGTTCGCCACGCGGACGACGGTCATGAAGTCCTCGGCGATGCGCGACCTCATGGCGCTCACCGAGCGTGGCGACATCATCTCGCTCGCCGGCGGACTGCCCGACACGGCGTCGTTTCCGCCCGAGTCCTTCGCCGCGATCATGGGGGGCGTCGCGGTCGACTCGTGCGCTCGCTCGTTGCAGTACGCGCCGACCGAGGGACTGACGACGCTCAAGAGCGCCATCGCCGAGGTCATGGCCGAGGAGCACATGGCGATCGATCCGGAGGACGTGCTCGTCACGACTGGCGGCCAGCAGGTCATCGACCTCGTCTGCAAGACGCTCATCGATCCCGGCGACGTCATCGTCGCCGAGGCGCCGACCTACCCGGGCGCGGTGCCGACGTTCTGCTCCTACCAGGCGGACGTCGTGCAGATCGGCCTCGACGCCGACGGCATGCGCATCGACGAGCTCGAGCAGACGCTCGACCGGCTCGACCGCGAGGGGCGCCGGCCGAAGTTCATCTACACCGTGCCGACGTTCCAGAACCCGGCCGGCACGACGATGTCGCTGCCGCGCCGCAAGCGGCTCGTCGAGGTCGTGCGCGAGCGCGAGCTGCTCGTGCTCGAGGACAACCCGTACGGGCTGCTGCGCTACGAGGGCGACCCGCTGCCGACGCTGTACTCGCTCGACGGCGGCGACTTCGTGATCTACCTCGGCACGTTCTCGAAGATCCTCTCGCCGGGCGTGCGCCTCGGCTGGAGCGTCGGCCCGCGGCCGGTGCTCGAGAAGATGAACCTCGGCAAGCAGGCGTCGGACCTGTGCTCGTCGTCGCTGACGCAGTACTTCGTCGCGGCGTACTTCGCCAGCGGACGCTGGCAGGATTACGTCCATTCGCTCAAGGAGATCTACCGCCGCCGGCGCGACGTCATGCTCGACGCGCTCGCCGACTGCTTCGGTCCTGACGCGCGCTGGACGCATCCGCAGGGCGGCCTGTTCATCTGGGCCACGCTGCCGGACTACATCGACACCACCGACCTGCTCGCGCGGGCGCTCGACCAGCACGTCGCGTTCGTGCCCGGGCGCGCGGCGTTCCTCGACGGGCGCGGCGGCAGCTCGATGCGGCTGAACTTCTCGGGCGTCGGCGAGGCCGACATCCGCGAGGGAATCCGGCGCATCGGCGAGGTCGTGCGCGAGCAGGTCGAGCTCTACGGCACGCTCACCGGCGCCCATGCGGTGCAGGAGCCCGCCGAGCCCGCCCCCTCCGAGCCGGATGCCGAGCTGGCCGACGTGCTGCACCTGCCGGCGCCCGAGCGCCGCCGGCGCGACGCGCGCGAGCGATGACCCGGGTCGCGGTCCTCAAGGGCGGGCGCTCGCTCGAGCGACAGGTGTCGCTGAAGTCCGGCGCGCGGGTGCAGGACGCGCTGGAGCGAAACGGCCACACGGTCATCGGGATCGATGTCGGCCATGACCTCGTGGGGCGGCTGCGCGATGCGGCGCCCGATGTGGCGTTCGTCGCGCTGCACGGACGCGACGGCGAGGACGGCACCGTGCAGGAGCTGCTCGAGGCGGTCGGCATCCCGTACACCGGCTCCGGCGTGTCGGCGTGCATCCGCTGTGCCGACAAGGTGCTCGCCAAGCACCACATGCTCGACGCGGGCATCCCGACGCCGGACTTCTTCGCCTTCAACGAGACCGCCTTCAAGGAGCTCGGTGCCGCCGATGCGCTGCCGGCGATCGAGCGACGGCTGCGATTTCCGATCGTCGTCAAGCCGGCCGGCCAGGGGTCGGCGCTCGGGATCAAGTTCGCGTCGACGGCGAAGGACGTCCCCAGCGCGCTCGTCGCCGCGTTCTCCTACGGCGACAAGGTCCTGCTCGAGCGCCACGTCCACGGCCGGGACCTCGCCGTGTCGATCATCGACGGCGAGGCGCTGCCGGTCGTCGAGGCGGTGCCGCGCAACGAGGACTTCTACGACTTCGAGGCGCGCTATGAGATCGGGCGCACGACGTTCGCGTGCCCGGCCGAGCTGCCGGCCCGGGTCACGGCGCGCACCCAGCAGATCGCGCTCGACGTCTGGCGCGTGCTCGGCTGCCGCGGCTTCGCCCGCGTCGACCTCATGCTCGGCTCCGAGAGCGGCGAGCTGACGGTCCTCGAGGCCAACGCCATCCCGGGGATGACCGACACGTCCCTTCTGCCGCTGGCCGCCGACGCAGCCGGACTGACGTTCGACGAGCTCATCGAACGCGTCTTGCAACTCGCGGTCCGGGGTTAGGTAGCGCCTTCCGTGGGCCGCTCAGTGCGCGAGCGGACCGGGAACCTACTCCTCGCCGGCGAAGTCCTCCGGGGAGACCTGGTCGAGGAAGTCCTTGAACTTCTCGACGACCTCTTCGGTGTCCTCGACGTCGTGCTCGAACTCGATCGCCGACTCGGCGATGACCTCTTCGGCGGCGAAGATCGGCGCACCGGAGCGCACGGCCAGCGCGAGCGCGTCGCTGGGGCGCGAGTCGATCTCCATCTCCTTGCCGTCGACGGCCAGCGTGATCGATGCGAAGAACGTGTTGTCGCGCAGCTCGGTCACGGCGACCTGGGTGCAGCGAACGTCGAGCTCGCCGAGCATGTCGCAGAGCAGATCGTGTGTCATCGGACGCGGCGTGCTCGCGCCCTGAAGCTTCATCAGGATGGCCGCCGCCTCCGGATGCCCGATCCAGATCGGGAGGAACCGGTTGCTGTCGACCGTCTTGAGCAGCACGATCGGCTGCTTGCCCACCATGTCGAAGCTGACCCCGTAGATGACCATCTCCTGCATCTCGTGGAGCATAGCTACGGCCTGCGGTGGCGGGGCGATCGCGAGCCGCCAACTGACCTTCCTCGCAACCTGGGAGGACGACCGGTCTAAGAAAGCCGCGTACAGCGGGTGCTGCCGCTATCGTTCCCGCATGGCTACCGCCAATAGCGAGCGCTCGCGGAGCGGTCGCGACCGAATCCTCGACGCCGCATACGACCTCTTCAGCCGATCGGGCGTGCGCGCCATCGGCGTGGACACGATCACGGCCGAGGCCGACGTGGCGAAGATGACGCTGTACCGCAACTTCGCCTCCAAGAACGCGCTCGCACTCGCCTTCCTGGAGCTGCGGGAGGAGCGCTGGACGCTCGGGTGGGTGCAGGCCGAGGTGCAGAAGCGCGCCTCGTCGCCGGCCGATCAGCTGCTGGCGATCTTCGAGATCTTCTCGGAATGGTTCGCGCGCGACGACTTCGAGGGCTGCGCGTTCATCACGAGCCTGCTCGAGTTCGACGACCGCGACGACCCCGTCCGGCAGGCGTGCGTGATGCACCTCGCCAACATCCGGACCTTCGTGTGCGAGCTCGCGACCGCCGCCGGCGTCGCGGACCCGCAGCGGTTCGCCGGCCAGTGGCACATCCTCATGAAGGGCTCGATCGTCGCCGCCCACGAGGGCGATCGCGACGCCGCGATGAAGGCGCGCGAGCTGGGCGAGCTGCTGCTAGCCCACCACGGCGTCGCGCTGCCCGCCTGAGCGACCGCGACCAGCCGTCCGGCGTCTAGCGGCGCCGCTTGTGGATCAGCGCTGCGCGCCGCAGCTGCGTGCGCAGCGCCCTGCGGTTGCGCAGCAGCGAGCGGTCGGCGACGGCGACGAAGCTCACGCGCTTGCCGCGCACGCCGAACAGGACGCCGCGCGAGGCGCCCCGGCGTACGAGCCGCACGCCGGGCAGGATCGTGCGCAGGCGCGCGCCAAAGCGGCGGTTCAGCGCCCGTGCGCTGGTTCCGCGGCCGATCTTCGCGCGCCGGTGGCGCGGACCGGTCGTCGCCGCGAAGCGGACCCGGGCGCGCTTGTCGAAGGCGACGAGCACGCTGCCGCCTCCCTTGACGCAGTAGCGCAGCACGCCGCGGCGGGTGCGACCCGGCGGCCCCAGCCGGCGCCCGACACGCGCCCGCGTCTGGCGCAGCCTGACGCGCCCGATCGCACGGCGGCCGAGCCTCAGGCGACGCGGGACGCAGCGCACGCGCTCGGTGATCGTGTCGCCCGGCACGCGCGCGGCGAAGACCTCCTGGTAGGGCGAGTGCTCGGGGTCGCTCGCGGGGAGGTTCGCCAGCTGCGTGTCGTTCCAGAACGGGATCGCGACGTCGTCGTCGGCGGTGAGCCCCTGGTAGTCGCCGATGAACTTGCCCGACGGGGAGGTGGGCGCGCCGATGAACGCATCCCACATCCGCTGCGAGGCGCGCTGGTCGTGGAACGTGCGCCCGCTGTCATCGGACTGCGCGAGGTACGTGTCGATGAAGTAGTTGCCGGGATCGTTGCGGCGGTCGAAGAACGAGATGTTGATCTGGCCGCTCTCGGTGATCGCCAGCCACGGTTGGAACTGGTCGGCGTCGCCGTTGCCGGCGTCCTGGTTGACGCGCACCGGGCCGCCGTAGGTGCGCCCGCCGTTCGTGGACTTGAACAGCACGATGTCCGAGCCCGACTGCGACCCCGAGCCGTCGCCCCCGGCGAGCTGCTCTCGCTCGGCCTCGTCCTCCCGGCTGGTGCCGAGCAGGCCGAGGATCTCGTCGAGGTCGAGCTCGCCCCGCTTGATCTGCTTGCCGACGGCGAACACGCTGCCCAGCAGCGGCCGGCCGTAGGCGTTGCGCGAGGCGACCGCGACGTAGACGTTGCCCTGGCCGTCGACCCCCGTCGCGGGGAGCGACAGGTTGCGGAAGGCCTCGCCCCTGAACGGCGCGTCGACACCGGTGATTCCGGCGATCGGCGCCGCCAGCGTCCAGGTGCGCCCGCGGTTCGTCGACTTGGCCTGCATGAGCGCCTGCAGCTGGCTGTCGTACCAGGTCGCGTAGGCCTCGCCCCTGGGGCCGATCGCGATGTGGCAGCCGATTCCTGAGACGCGCGTCTTCTGGCTCAGCGGATAGGGCAGGAGCGGTTGGTCGGCCAGGCCGCGCCAGGTCTTGCCGCCGTCGACCGAGCGCATGACGACGATCTCCTGCAGCCCGGCGAGCCCGATTGGTCCGGCGCCGTCGAGGCTCCAGCAGACGTACATCGTGCCGATCTTGCCGTCGCCCGGCCGGTTCGCCGCACCGTTGACGTCGGTCGCGTTGTCGACGGCGATCCAGTTCTTGTCGTCGAGCAGGAGCGCTGACGTCAGCGCGTTGCTGCGGTTGTTGTGCACGATCGTCGGGCCGGTCCACGGCTTGCCGGGACGCTTCGCGTGGACGGTCATGTTCCAGCCTGCCGTGTCGGTCCCGCCCGGCGCATCGAGGACGTTGGCGTACGCGGTGCCCTCGTCGTCGAAGGCGATCGAGACATCGGACGTCAGCCGGTAGGTGGCGTCGTTGCCGGGATCGCACTCCCCGGGCGCGGCGCAGTAGCCGGGCAGCTGGCCCTGGTCGACCCACGTGCGCCCACCGTCGTGCGACTCGTACGTGCCGATCTTGAAGAGGTACTTGTCGTTGTTCTCGTACATCTTCGAGCCCGCCACGAGGTGGTCGTGATCGAGCGGGTCCATCGCGATCGTGGGCTCGGAGTGCGACGTGTACTTGTCGCGCGAGGCGCGGTAGTTCTTCGGGCCCTTCGGCGCGGCGGCCTCGAGCGCTGCGAGGCTCGGGCCCCGGCGGGTGACGAGCTCGGCCGAGCCGCGGTAGCTCTGCGCCCCGAGCGTCGTGTACGGCGTCAGGATGACCCAGTAGGCGCCCGACGGACGGTCGATCGCCGCGTGCTCGTCGGCGCCGATCGCCTGGCCGTCGCCCGTGACGTATCCGCCGCGCGTGCCGTTCTCGTTGCGTCGGTAGACGTACAGGTCGAGGTCGCTCGCGCCGAAGCCCGTCGCGCTGATGTTCACCGCTCCGGGATGGACGCCGTAGAAGCCGGCCGGCACGTTGACGTCGAGCCTGAGGAAGTCGCAGCCGGACGTCGCCTGCGGCCGGTTGTCCGCGCCGAAGCAGCCGGCCCCCTGATCGGCGGCGAGCGTCTGCGTGCCGATGCTGACCGAGCCGCTCCAGGCCGTCGCGGCCTGGCCCTCGGCGTCGGGCACGAGCGCGGTGCCGGCC
>JBOGYT010000299.1:0-4801 GCA_050696955.1 Solirubrobacteraceae bacterium
GTCCTACGCGCGGCCCGGCGCGCTGCCCGACGTGCGGCCGGCCGGCATCGCCGAGGACGTGGAGCGCCGCGACGTGACCATCAACGCGCTCGCGCTCGATCTCGAGACGGGCGTGCTCCACGCGGCCGAGCACGCGCGCGAGGACCTCGAGGCGGGCCTCCTGCGCGTGCTGCACGACGCGA
The DNA here is from genome assembly GCA_050696955.1 of Solirubrobacteraceae bacterium. Lineage (GTDB taxonomy): Bacteria > Actinomycetota > Thermoleophilia > Solirubrobacterales > Solirubrobacteraceae > CADCVQ01. The sequence continues at coordinate 183 of JBOGYT010000299.1, forward strand.
GCTTTCGCGACGACCCGACCCGCCTGTGGCGCGTTGCGCGCTACGCCGCAAGGCTAGGCTTCACGCTCGAGGAGCGGACCGCGCGGCTCGCCGCCGAGGCGGTCGCGGCGGGCGCGCTCGAGACCGTGTCCGGCGCGCGAATCGGCAACGAGCTGCGCCTGGCGCTGGGTGAACCCGATCCGGTCGCGGCGCTCGAGGCGGCGGTCGATCTCGGGCTCGCGCCGTGGCTCGCGCCCGATCGCGAGCGGACGCAGGCGGCGCTCGAGCTGCTGCCGGCCGGCGAGGGCCGGCCGGAGCATGTCGTGCTCGGCGCGTCGCTCGTGCCCGCCGGCGACGAGCGCGACGAGTTGCTCTCCGAGCTCGATTTCACGGCCGCCGAATGGGCCGTGCTGCGGGCGTGCGATCGCGCGCAGGAGCTTGCGGCAGCGGCCCGCAGCGCCACGCGGCCGTCCGAGATCGCGCGCGTCTTTCGCGGCGCGCCGGTCGAGGCGGTCGCGCTGGCCGGTGCGGCCGGCGCCGAGCAGGAGGCCCGGCGCTGGCTCGACGAGCTGCGCGCGATCCGCCTGCAGATCAACGGCAACGACCTCATCGCGGCCGGGGTGCCCGAGGGGCCGGAGATCGGCCGGCGCCTCGCGGCGACGCTCGCGCGACGGCTCGACGGGGAGCTGGCGGAAGGGCGGGACGCCGAGCTCGAGGCGGCTCTATCGTGACGAGCCATCGGGTCAGTGCACGTGAACACCCCGCTCGACGCCGTGCTGAGCGCGCCCTTCGCGTGGGAGGGCGAGCACATCGGCTGCGCGCTCCCGGGCGGCCGGGCGCTCTTCACGACGCGCCGGGGCGGGGCCTCGCGCCCACCGTACGACACGCTGAACCTCGGGCTCTTCACCGATGACGACGCGGCGTCGGTCGGCGCCAACCGCGACCAGCTTGCGGCGCTGATCGGCATCGCCCGCGAGCGCACGGTGCAAGGCCGGCAGGTCCATGGGGCCGAGGTCCGGCGCGTGCACGAGCTCCCGGACCCGGGCGCCGAGCCCATCCCGGCGGACGGCCAGGCGACGGCATTGCATGATGTCGCGGCCGTCGTCCTGACGGCCGACTGCCTGCCGGTCGCGCTCATCGCGCGCGAAGCGGTGGCGATGGTCCACGCCGGCTGGCGCGGCCTGGCGGCCGGGGTCCTGACGCAGGGCGTGGCGACCCTGCGCGAGCTCGGCGCCGGCGACATCCGCGCGGCGATCGGCCCCGGCGCCGGGGTCTGCTGCTACGAGGCCGGAGCCGAGGTGCACGAGGCGTTCGCGCCATACGGGTCCGCCGCGCGCCAGGGCGACAACGCCGACCTCAAGCACGTCGCCCGCCGCCAGCTCGAGCGGGCGGACGTCGCCGAGGTCCACGACGTCGGCCTGTGCACGCTGTGCGCGCCGGCGGAGCTGTTCTTCTCGCACCGGCGCGACGGCGCGCGCACCGGCCGGCAGGTGGGGATCGTGTGGCGGAGCTCGTCAGCGGACTGACCGCCGACCGGGTCCGCGACAACCTCGCCGAAGTGCGCGAGCGGATCGCGGCCGCGGCGCGCCGTGCCGGCCGCGACGCGCAGGATGTCGAGGTCGTCGCGGCGGTCAAGTACGTCCCCGCCGAGGAGCTCGGGACGCTCGCCGAAGCGGGCATCAAGGTCGCGGGCGAGAACCGCGCGCAGGATCTCAGGGCGAAGATCGAGGTGCACGGCGACGCGTTCACGTGGGACTTCATCGGCCATGTCCAGAGCCGGAAGGTCAAGCAGATCGCGCCGCTCGTGCGGCTCATCCACTCGGTGTCGACGGACTCGGTGCTCGAGCAGCTGCGCCGCCACGCGCCGCCCGAGCTGCGCGTGCTCGTCGAGGTGAACGTCGCCGGCGACGAGGGCAAGGAGGGCATCGCGCCCGGCGCGCTCGACGAGTTCCTGGAGCGCTGCCCGGTGCCGGTGGCGGGGCTCATGACGATGCCGCCGTTCGCCGAGCAGCCGCAGGACAGCCGGCGCTGGTTCGCCGCGCTGCGCGAGCTCGCCGAGCCGCGCGGCCTGAAGGAGCTGTCGATCGGCACGACGCAGGACTACGAAGTCGCCGTCGAGGAGGGCGCGACGCTCGTTCGCATCGGGACGAGCCTGTATCGCTAGCGGGCGCCAGGGCCTGCCACCATGAAGGAGAACGGGCATCGAGGTCTAACCTTCCTTGAGCCATGGCCTTTCGCGACAGCTGGCATCGTGCGCTCGTGTACTTCGGCCTCGCCGAAGAGCGTGGCTACATCGACGAGCACCACGACGAGCCCGAGCCGCTCCACGAGCCCGCACACTCGCCGCCACCCCCGCCGCCCGAGGCGGCGATCGAGGATCGCTACCGCGAACGGCCGAACGTGCGCCGGCTGGCGACGCCGCGCCGCCCGCGCGACGACTTCGACGACATCTTCGCCGACGACGAGCCCCGCAGCAGCCGCCGGCCGACCGCGCAGCTGCGGCCCGTCCAGCGCCCGCGCAACGGCGACGTGCGCGTGCACCTCGTCATCCCGAAGTCCTTCAACGACGCCCAGCAGGTCGCGGACAAGTTCAAGCAGTCGATCCCCGTCGTCCTCAACCTCCAGTCGACGGAGACGGCGCTCGCCAAGCGCCTCATCGACTTCGCCAGCGGCCTGACGTACGCGCTCGACGGCGGGATGCAGCGCATCGCCGACAAGGTCTTCATGCTCACGCCGCGCAACGTGCAGATCAGCGCCGAAGAACGCGCTGAACTCATCGAGAAGGGCTTCTTCAATCAGTCATGACGCCGCTCGCGGCGTCGATCGGCCGTGCTGATCCATACTCCTGGTTATGCAGATCGGCTTCATCGGGGCGGGAAACATGGCCAGTGCGCTGGCGCGCGGATGGGGCGAGCCCGTGCTCGTCCGCGATCTCTTCCGGCCGCGCGCGGAGGCGCTCGTCGAGGAGCTCGGCGGTGAGGTCGTCGACTCCAACGCCGAGCTCGCCGAGCGTGCCGACGCGATCCTCCTGTGCCACAAGCCCCCGGCGCTCGAGCGGGTCGCCGAGGAGGTCGGCGGCGGGGCGAAGGGCATCATCTCGATCCTCGGCGGCGTGCCGCTGGCCGCGCTGCGCGCGGCGTATCCGGGCACGCCGGTCGTGCGGATGATCCCGAGCCTGCCGGTCGAGGTGCGCCAGGGGGTCAGTGCTCACGCGCGCGACCCGCAGGCCGACCCCGAGCTCGAAGCGCAGGCGCTTGAGCTCTTCGGGCGCGTCGGTCCGGTCGTCACCGTCGACGAGGGCCAGATGGGCGTGGCGACGGGGCTCATGAGCTGCGCGCCGGCGTACGTCGCGCTCGTCGCCGAGGCGCAGGTCGACGCCGGCGTGCGTGCGGGCCTGCCGGCGGACGTCGCGGCGCAGCTCGTGATCCAGACGATGGGTGGGACTGCGGCGCTGCTCGAGGCGCGCGACATGGACACGCTCGGCGTCCGCCGTGCGGTCACCTCACCCGGCGGCATCACCGCGCTCGGGCTCGCGGCGCTCGAGCACGGCGGCATCCGGGCCGCCTTCGACGACGCGATGCAGGCGGTGCTGGCGCGATGACCGACGTCCTCGTCCTGGCGACGGCGCGCGAGCAGATCGCGGACTTCCTCACCGCGTTGCTGTGGGTCTACATCCTGCTGATCTTCGCGTACATCATCACGTCGCTGATCTTCTCCTTCGGGGGGCGCATCCCGTACTCGCGCTGGTCGAGCGCGGCGCTCGGGTTCCTGCGCGACGTGACCGAGCCCTACCTGAGCATCTTCCGCCGCTTCATCCCGCCGATCGGCCCGATCGACGTCAGCCCGATCGTGGCGATTCTCGTCCTGCAGATCCTGGGATTCTTCCTGATCGGTCTCATCCGCGGGTGAGCGCGCCCGCGGGCGCGCCCACGGTCCGCGCGGCGTGGACGCGCGTCGGCGCGGTGCTGATCGCGGTGCTCGTCGCAGACCAGCTCGTCAAGGAGATCGTCACCTCGACGCTTGACCGCGGCCAGGAGGAGACGATCGTCGACGGCGTGAAGATCGTGAACGTCCGCAACACCGGCGTCGCGTTCGGCCAGCTGCAGGACGGCGGCATGATCCTGGCGCTCATCATCGCGGTCGCGATCGCCGCGCTGCTCGTGTTCTTCGCCCGCCAGGCGAGCCGGCGCTGGATGTGGCTGCCGACCGGGCTGCTGCTCGGCGGCGCGCTCGGCAACATCGTCGATCGGGTTCGCGAGGGCGCCGTCGTGGACTTCATCAAGCTCCCGCACTGGCCGGCGTTCAACGTCGCCGACATCGCGATCACGTTCGGCGTCATCGCGCTGCTGCTCGTCATGGACCACGGCGATGGAACTGATCGTTCCGGCTGAGGCGGCCGGCGATCGCCTCGACGCGTTCCTCGCCGGGCCGCTCGGCTCGCGCTCGCGTGCCCAGCGGCTGATCGCCGGCGGCTCGGTTCGCGTCGACGGCGAGGCGGTGGCGAAGGGCCACCGCGTGCGCGGCGGCGAGCGGATCGAGGTGGCCGAGGACCAGGGCGCGCCGGCCTCCGCGCCGGTGCGCGAGCCCGCGCCGTTCGGCGTCGCGTGGGAGGACGAGCACCTCGTCGTCGTCGACAAGCC
>JBOGYT010000300.1:0-5333 GCA_050696955.1 Solirubrobacteraceae bacterium
CACCAAGCACGCGTACGCGTACCGCCAGATGTCGCTGCTGCTGCGCCGCCCGCCGGGGCGCGAGGCCTACCCGGGCGACGTCTTCTACCTGCACTCCCGCCTGCTCGAGCGCGCGGTCAAGCTCAACGACGAGCTCGGCGGCGGATCGATGACCGCGCTGCCGATCATCGAGACGCAGGCGGGCGACGTGTCGGCCTACATCCCGACCAACGTGATCTCGATCACCGACGGGCAGATCTTCCTCGAGCCCGGCCTGTTCAACTCCGGCGTGCGGCCGGCCATCAACGTCGGCATCTCGGTGTCGCGCGTCGGCGGCAATGCCCAGATCAAGCCGATGAAGAAGGTCGCCGGCCGGCTGAAGCTCGAGCTCTCGCAGTACCGCGACCTCGAGGCGTTCGCGCAGTTCGGCTCGGACCTCGATGCCGATACGCAGGCGACGCTCGCGCGCGGCGAGCGGCTCGTCAAGACGCTCAACCAGAACGAGCGCTCGCCGATGGCCGTCGAGGAGCAGGTCGTCGTGATCTATGCGGCGACCAACGGCTTCGTCGACCGCGTCTCGGTCGACCGCGTGCCCGAGTTCCACGACGCTCTCGTGGCGCGGATGCGAGCCGAGTACTCCGACTCGCTCGAGAAGATCGCCGCCGGGGACTGGGACGACGACATCGCCGAGGCCCTGCACTCCGCCATCGAGGAGTTCGCCAAGGACTTCGGCGAGGACATCGACGAGGACGGGGTCGCCATCGATTCCGATTCCGATTCGGATTCCGACGAGTCCGAGGCGTCCAGCGACGAGGAGGACGACACCGACGAGGAGACGGCCGACGAGCCCGAGAAGGAGGCGGCACCCGCTTGACATCGGGTCATTGCTCGATCAGGGCCGGTTCGAACCCGGAACCGAGGTGCTCGCGATGAGCGCCTCCCAGCGTGACGTCAAGAACCGCATCGGGTCGGTCAAGAACATCCAGAAGATCACCCGCGCGATGGAGATGGTCGCGGCCGCTCGTCTGCGCCGCGCCGAGCAGCGCATCGCCGCCCTGCGCCCGTACGCCGGCGCGATCCGGCGGATGACGCGCCAGGCGGCCGAGGCCGCCGGCAGCTCGGAGATCTCGCGGCTGCCGATCCTCGCCGAGCACGAGAGCGAGGACAAGGTCGCCCTGCTGCTCGTCACCGGCGACCGCGGCCTCGCGGGCGCGTTCAACTCGCAGATCGTGCGCGCCGGACTGCGCGCCGGGCGCGAGTACCAGGCCGACGGCCGCACGGCGCTCTACAGCGCCGTCGGGCGTCGCGGCGTGTCGACGCTGAGCTTCCGTGGCCTGGACCCGGTCGGGCGCTACGTCGGCTTCACCGATCGTCCCGCCTACTCCGACGCGCGCGAGATCGCGGAGGACCTCATGGCCGCATACGTCGACGGCAAGGCCGACCGCGTCGAGATCTTCTACAACGGCTACATCTCGCCGCTGACGCAGGAGGTGCGCCGCGAGACGCTCCTGCCGTTGCAGCAGGCCTCGATTCTCGAGGGCACCGATGGCGACGAGGACGATGAGGATGGCGAGCCCCGCCGCCGCGCGACGGTGGAGTACGAGCCCGATCCGCAGGAGATCCTCGCCCGCCTCGTGCCCGACTACGTCGAGATCTCCGTGTACCGCGCGCTGCTGGAGTCCACGGCGTCCGAGCACGGCGCCCGCATGACCGCGATGCGCAACGCCTCCGAGAACGCCGGCGAGCTCATCGAAGACCTCACGCTCGAGATGAACCGCGCCCGCCAGGCCGAGATCACCCAGGAGATCATGGAAGTCGTCGCCGGCGCGGAGAGCCTCACGTGATGCGTTCGCAACCTTCCCCCGAGAAGTCCTACTAGATCAGGAGTCCCATGGCAGCGACGGAGACCGAGACCGAGACCAAGACAAGCACCGGGCGCATCGAGGAGATCCAGGGCGTCGTGATCGAGGCGACGTTCCCCGACGGGGAGCTTCCCGAGATCTTCAACGCGCTGACGATCGACCGCGGCGAGGATGGCGAGCTGGTGCTCGAGGTCCAGCAGCACCTCGGCGACGAGCGCGTGCGCTGCGTGGCCATGGACTCCACCGACGGCCTCTCGCGCGGCATGGAGGTCAAGGACACCGGTGGGCCGATCACGGTGCCGGTCGGCGAGGCGACGCTCGGGCGGATCTTCAACGTCCTCGGCGAGCCGATCGACCTCGGCGGCGACGTCGACTACGAGGAGCGCTGGCCGATCCACCGTCCCGCCCCGACGGTCGAGGCGCTGAAGCCGACGACGGAGATGTTCGAGACCGGCATCAAGGTCGTCGACCTGCTCGCGCCGTACGCCAAGGGCGGCAAGGTCGGCCTGTTCGGCGGCGCCGGCGTCGGCAAGACGGTCCTCATCCAGGAGCTCATCAACAACCTCGCGCAGGAGCACGGCGGTCTGTCGGCCTTCTGCGGCGTCGGCGAGCGCTCGCGCGAGGGCAACGACCTGTGGCTCGAGATGAAGGAGTCGGGGGTCATCGACAAGACGATCCTCGTCTTCGGGCAGATGAACGAGCCTCCCGGAGCGCGCATGCGCGTCGGCCTGGCAGGTCTGACGATGGCCGAGTACTTCCGCGAGCGCGGCGGCCAGGACGTGCTGCTGTTCATCGACAACATCTTCCGCTTCGTCCAGGCCGGCTCGGAGGTCTCCGCGCTGCTCGGCCGGATGCCGTCGCAGGTCGGCTACCAGCCGACGCTGGAGACCGAGATGGGCCAGCTGCAGGAGCGCATCACCTCGACGCGCGACGGCTCGGTGACCTCGGTGCAGGCGATCTACGTTCCCGCCGACGACCTCACCGACCCGGCGCCGGCGTCGGTGTTCGCGCACCTCAACGCGACGACGGTGCTCTCGCGCGCGATCTCCGAGAAGGGGATCTACCCGGCGGTGGACCCGCTGGACTCGACCTCGACGATCCTCAAGCCGGACACCCTCGGCGAGGAGCACTTCACGGTCGCCAACCGCGTCAAGGAGATCCTGCAGCGCTACAAGGAGTTGCAGGACATCATCGCGATCCTCGGCATCGACGAGCTCTCGGACGAGGACAAGCTGATCGTCGGTCGGGCGCGCCGTGTCGAGCGCTTCCTCTCGCAGCCGTTCTTCGTCGCCGAGCAGTTCACGGGCACCCCGGGCGCATACGTGCCGATCGCGGAGACGATCCGCGGCTTCAAGGAGATCATCGACGGGCAGCACGACGACGTGCCGGAGTCGGCGTTCTTCCTCAAGGGGACGATCGACGACGTCGTCAAGGCCGCGAGCGGCAAGAAGGACGATTGAGCCGTGGCCCACACGCCGTTCCACGTCGAGGTTCTGACGCCCGAGGGGTCGGTCTTCGACGAGGACGTCGAGATGGTCTCGACGCGCACGGAGGTCGGCTCGATCGGCATCCTGGCGCGCCATCAGCCGCTGCTCGGCATGCTCGTGCCGACCGAGCTGCGGCTGTACCGCAGCGAGTCGGAGATCGTCCGCTACGCGCAGGGCGAGGGCTACGTCCAGGTCTCGGCCGACGGCGTGCTCGTGCTCGTCGAGGAGGCGCATACGCCCGAGGAGCTCGATGCCGCCGACCTGCGCGAGAAGGTCAAGAAGGCCGAAGAGGCGCTGTCGTCGGCCGAGCCCGGAACCGAGGAGCGCCGCCGCGCGATGCGCGACAAGCGCCGCTGGGAGACGTTCCTGCGCATCGCCGAAGGCGGGGCGTCGTCGTAGACGTGACGCGCTGATGCGTGCCGAAGCACGCGCCGCCTCGTCCCATTAGGGTTGCCCGCCATGTTGCGCCGGTCAGCCAGGATCCTCGCCGTCGGAGCTGCTGCGCTTGCCGTTGCGGGCGGCACCGGCTGCGGCGATTCGGATGAGGCCGGCGGCGACCGGCGACCGCTCGTGACGTTCGGCCGCACCGGCGGATCGGAGGGCAGGGTGTACGGGCTCGTCGTCGAGCGCGGCGGCGGCGCGTACCTGACGCAGTACCCCGACAACAGCGGCAAGGGGAAGCGCTTCGAGGTCGACGGCGGCAAGCGCGACGACCTGCGCTCGGCGCTCGAGGATCTCGACATCAAGGGCCTCGCGCCGAACTACGAGCCCAACCCGCCCACGGCCGAGGGGCATCGCTACAGCGTCACCTACCAGGGAACGACGGTGCAGGCGGCCGAGAAGGCGGACATCCCCGAGGACCTCAAGTCGGTCATCGAGATGCTCGACGGGCTCGTCGACGACGAGACGTGAGGATCGCCGCCCGTGCTCGACTGGCTGCGCGGGAGCTTTGGCTACATCGTCGCGTTCGTCCTGCCGCTGGCGGGAGCGGTGCTCGCGGTCTGGCGCTTCTCCGAGGGTGACCGCGAGGACGGCGCACGGCTCGCGGCGGCGGCGCTGCTCGGGGCGTGCGTGTACGCGCTGTTGCTGGCGTAGCCGGCGGTTCGGCGAGGGCCGTCGCCGGGCGGTCGACGAACTGCAGCGATGAAGGCACGCGGGAGCGGGCCGCGTGCCGGGCCCGGGTGCGTCGGCCGGGGGGTTTGGCGATCTAGGGGTGCTGTGGACCCATAGATCGCCACACCCTCTGCGGCTGCGCTCCGGCACCCCCTTCTAGCGCTCGCTGAACGCTAGCCGCGCGTGCAGGCGCCGCAGCGGCGCCGGCGCCCACCAGTTGCGCTCGCCGAGGAGCTTCATCAGCGCGGGCACGAGCAGGGCGCGGACGATCGTGGCGTCGATGAGCACGGCGACGGCGGTGCCCACGCCGAGCTGCTTGATGAACACGATCTCGGATGTCGCGAACGCGCCGATCGCGACGCACAGCAGCAGCGCCGCGGCGGTCACGATGCGGCCCGTGCGCTGCAGGCCGACGGCGACGGCCTCGTCGTTGCGGGCGCCCGCGTCGCGCGCCTCCTTGATCCGCGTGAGCAGGAAGACGCCGTAGTCGGTGCTCAGCCCGAACGCGATCGCGAGCAGCACGAGCGGCTGCGTGATCTCCAGCGCGCCCTGGCTCGAGTAGTCCAGCAGCGATTCGAGTCGCCCGTCCTGGAAGATGAAGACGAGCACGCCGAAGGCCGCGCTGAGGCCCAGGAGGTTCATGACGAGCGCCTTGATCGGCAGCACGACCGAACCGGTCATCACGAACAGGAGCATGAGCGTCGTGAGCGCAAGGATTCCGATCGCCAGCGGCAGGCGGTCGGCGAGCCCGGCGCGCTGGTCGACGAAGCGCGCCGACTCCCCGGCGACCATCACCTCGCCGGGCGCGGGCCCGGCGCGCACCGCGCGCACGAGGTCGAGCGCGCGCTTGTCGAGCGCCGGCAGCGCCGGCACGACCTCGACGAGCCAGGTG
>JBOGYT010000301.1:0-6368 GCA_050696955.1 Solirubrobacteraceae bacterium
CGACTTCATCAACATCGCCACCGCCGGACCGCCCGCCAGGGCGAACTGCGGCAGCGGGCGCGACAAGGTGCGCGTGAACTTCATCGAGCGCAACCGCACACGCGGCTGCGAGGTGAAGTACGTGTTCGCAGACCGGCGCAGGCCGTAAACGACCGGCGAGCGGGCGGGACTGGCTACAGTCCCGCCCGTGAGTCGCCGCGAGCAGATCCGGATGACCGACGAGGAGGTCGCCGGGTTCCTCGAGCAGGAGCGAACGGTCATCTGCGCCACGAACGGCCGTGACGGCTTCCCCCACCTCATGCCGCTGTGGTTCGTCGTGCGCGAGCGCGATGTCTGGGCGTGGACGTTCGCGAAGTCCCAGAAGGTGCGAAACCTCGAGCGCGACCCGCGGGCGACGCTCGAAGTCCAAGCCGGCCGCGAGTATCCGCAGCTGCGCGGCGTCATGCTGCGCAGCGACGTGACCATCCACCGCGCGACAGCCGTCGTCGAAGCGTTCGGCATCGAGCTCTTCGAGCGCTACACAGACGACGCCGGGCCGCTCTCCGACGAGGTCCGCGCGATGGTGCGCGCGCAGGCACCCAAGCGCGTGGCGCTGCAGTTCCGCGAGCGCTCGCGCGCGACCTGGGACCACCGCAAGCTCGCTGCCGGTGTGTACTGACGCATGAAGGGCCTGATCCTCTCCGGCGGCAAGGGCACGCGCCTGCAGCCGATCACCCACACGAGCGCCAAGCAGCTCGTGCCGGTGGCCAACAAGCCCGTCCTCTTCTATGGCATCGAAGCGATGGCCGAGGCGGGAATCGAGGATGTCGGGATCATCATCGCGCCCGAGACGGGGGACGAGATCCGCGCCGCCGCGGGCGACGGCTCGCGCTTCGGGGTGCGCATCACGTACGTCGAGCAGGACGCGCCGCTCGGGCTCGCGCACGCCGTCCTGACGGCCGAGTCGTACCTCGACTCCGAGCCGTTCGTCATGTACCTGGGCGACAACCTGCTCCAGGGCGGCATCACCGATCTCGTCCAGTCCTTCAAGTCCAGCCGCCCCGACGCGTTGATCCTCCTCACGCCCGTTCCGGACCCGGAGAACTTCGGCGTCGCCGAGCTCGACTCAGGGCGCGTCGTGCGACTCGTCGAGAAGCCGCCAGAGCCGGCGACGAACCTCGCGCTCGTCGGCGTCTACATGTTCACCGCTGGCATCCACGACGCGTCGCGGGCGATCGAGCCAAGCGCGCGCGGCGAGCTCGAGATCACCGACGCGATCCAGCACCTCGTCGACGGCGGGCGCCGCGTCGAGCCGCACATCGTCCGCGGCTGGTGGAAGGACACCGGGCGCCTGGACGACATGCTCGAGGCCAATCGGCTCATCCTCGACACCATGGAGCCGCGCGTCGAGGGCGAGCTCAGCGAGTCGCAGTGCGACGGGCGGGTCGTCGTCGAGCCGGGGGCGCGCCTGGAGCGCACGAGCGTGCGGGGCCCGGCGATCATCGGCGCCGGCGCGCAGCTCACGGACTGCTACATCGGGCCGTACACCGCGATCGGCGAGAACTGCGTCATCTGCGAGGCTGAGGTCGAGCATTCGATCCTGCTGGCGGGGTCGTCGGTGCGCAACCTCGAGGGGCGCATGGAGTCCTCGCTGCTGGGCCGCAATGTCAAGATCTCCCGAGGGGTGCGCCAGCCGCGCGCCTACCGCTTCATGGTCGGCGACAACTCCGAGATCGGAATCCTCTGAAACTCCTGGTGACAGGTGCGGGCGGCATGCTCGGGCGCGCCGTGGTCGACGCCGCGACACGGCTCGGACACGACGTCTGCGGGGCGACGCGTGCCGATCTCGACGTGACGGACGCCGACGCCGTGCGGCGCCTCGTCGCCGAACAGCGCCCGAAGGCCGTCGTCAACTGCGCCGCCTACACCGACGTCGACGGCGCCGAGTCCGAGCGCGCGACCGCGCTGGCGGTCAACGGCGCCGGCGCCGGGAACGTCGCGGCGGCTGCGGCGGAGATCGGTGCGCAGATCGTGCACGTCTCGACGGACTACGTCTTCGACGGCTCCAAGCGCGAGCCGTGGCTCGAGTCCGACCCGGTCGCGCCGCTCGGCGCGTACGGCGAGACGAAGCTCGCCGGCGAGCGCGCGGTCGTGGCGGCCAACCCGCTGCACGCGATCGTCCGGACCGCCTGGCTGTTCGGCGCCGGCGGGCGCAACTTCGTCGACACGATGCTCGCGCTCGGGGCGCAGCGCGACGAGGTGTCGGTCGTCACCGACCAGATCGGCTGCCCGACGTGGACCGGCCATCTCGCCGGGGCGCTGGTGGAGATCGCCGAGCGCCCCGCGGAGACCGGCATCCACCACATCGCGGGCGCGGGCTGCTGCTCGTGGAACGAGCTGGCGCTCAAGGTCTTCGACCGCGCCGGAATCGACTGTCGCGTGCTGCCGACGACGACCGAGGCGTTCCCGCGCCCCGCGCCGCGACCGGCCTACAGCGTGCTGGGCTCGGAGCGGCGCGAGCCGCTGACGCTGCCGCCGTGGCAGGACGGGGTGGCTGAGTACCTTGCGACGCGGGTGACGGCATGAAGCTCCTTGTCTGCGGCGGCGCCGGCTTCATCGGCTCGAACTTCGTGCGGGTGCGCCTGCGCGAGCACGACGACGCGATCGTCGTGCTCGACAAGCTGACGTACGCCGGCCGGCGCGAGAACCTCGACGGCCTCGACGTCGAGTTCGTGCACGCCGGAATCGAGGACGCCGCGGCGGTCGCCGGCGCGATCGACGGCGTCGACGCGGTCGTGAACTTCGCCGCCGAGACGCACGTCGACCGCTCGATCGCCGAGCCGGACGCGTTCGTCATGACGCACGCGGTCGGGACGTGGGTGCTGCTCGAGGCCGCCCGCGCGCGCGGCCTGCGCTACCTCCAGGTCTCCACCGACGAGGTGTACGGCTCGATCGAGGACGGCTCGTTCACCGAGAGCTCGCCGCTCGCGCCCTCGTCGCCGTACAGCGCGACGAAGGCCGGCGCGGACCTGCTCGTCTCGAGCTACTTCCACACGTTCGGCCTGCCGACGCTCATCTGCCGCGGCTCGAACAACTACGGGCCCTACCAGTATCCGGAGAAGCTCATCCCGCTCATGGTGCTCAACGCGCTGCACGGCGACCGCCTGCCGGTCTACGGCGACGGCATGCAGGTGCGCAACTGGCTCCACGTCGAGGACTTCGCGCGCGGCATCGGGCACGTGCTGGCCCACGGCGAGCCCGGCGAGGCGTACAACGTCGGCGGGCCCGACGAGTGTCCGAACATCGAGGTCGTGCAGCGGATCATCGAGCTGTGCGGAGCCGACGACGGGCTCATCGAGTACGTCACGGACCGCCCGGGCCACGACCGCCGCTACTCGCTCGGCTCAGAGAAGGTGCGCGCGCTCGGCTGGGAGGCGAGCGTGCGCTTCGACGAGGGGCTGGCGCAGACCGTGCGGTGGTACCGCGACAACCCCGCCTGGTGGGAGCCGATCCGCTCGGGCGACTACCGCGCGTACTACGAGCGCCAGTACGGCACGCGGATCTCGGACTGAGCTACTCGGTCGCGGTCAGCGAGGCGATCTTCCACACCGACCCGTCGCGCTCGAGCGTGAGCGTGTCGACCTTCTGGCTGGACCCGGACCGGCCCGACTCGACCTTCGCCCGCGCGCGCGGGCCGCTCAACACGACGTCCTGCACCTTGAGGTCGAAGGAGTCGGTGTCCTCGAGCGCCTCCTTGACGGCGGTCGTGCAGTTCGTCCCCTGCTTCTTGAGCGCGTCGAGCAGGGTGTCGGCAAGCAGCTTGGAGCAGATCGTCTTCTCCTCCCTGTCGCGTCCGGCCTTCTCGAGGTCCTCGACGGCGCGCGCGACCGCGCGCTCCTCGCCGTTGAACTTCTTGGAGGAATCCGTCGCTCCGGCGCCGCAGCCGGCAACGGCTACGGCCAGCACGCAAAGGGCTGCAGCCGTTCTCATCGGCCGGGAGCCTATCTACACTGCGCGGTGGTGACAGACCGCACGTCCGCCCAGCTGCCGATCCCGCGCGGCCGGCACGCGCCTCCGCTGGAGGTCCGGCTCGAGGTCCAAAAGCATCGGCTGTTCGACGCCGCGGCGGAGGTCTTCTCGCGCGTCGGCTACGCCGAGGCAAGCGCCGAGGCGATCAGCCGCCAGGCGGGCATGTCGAAGGCGACGTTCTACGAGCACTTCGCCAACAAGGAGGAGTGCCTGCTCGCGCTCTTCGAGTACGCCTCGGCGACGCTGCTGGAGGCGCTCATGCAGGCCTCGCGCGGCGCCGATCGGCAGTTCGAGGAGCGTCACCGCGCCGGCCTGCGGGCGATCCTCGAGACGATCGAGACGCACCCGACGATGGCGCAGGCGATCCTCGTCGAGACGGTGGGCGCCGGCCCGCGCGTCGCCGAGCTGCGCGACGCCGCGCTGTCCGGCTTCGCCCAGGTGATGTACGAGGAGACCAAGGAGGCGGCGAAGCGCAACGGCGGCCCGGCCTACGGCTCGCCCGACGAGGCGTTCGCGATCGTCGGCGCGACGTTCGAGCTCGTCTCGCGCCAGCTGCGCACCGGCCATCCAGAGCAGATGCTCGACCTGCTGCCGCTGATCGAGCGCCTGATCCTCGGGCTGCTCTCCCAGCCGCCGGCTTGACGACCGACCTCGACGAGCTCGCGCGCGAGGTGATCGCGTGCCGCCGCTGCCCGCGGCTCGTGGCCTGGCGCGAGCAGGTCGCGCTCGAAAAGCGCGCCTCGTTCGCCGGCGAGCGGTACTGGGGCCGGCCGATTCCCGGCTTCGGCGACCCCGCCGCGCGCATCCTCGTGCTCGGCCTCGCGCCCGCTGCCCACGGCGCCAACCGCACCGGGCGCGTCTTCACCGGCGACCGCTCGGGGGACTTCCTGTATGCCGCTCTGCACCGCGCGGGCTACGCCAACCAGCCGACGTCCGTGCACGCGGACGACGGCCTGCGACTGCGCGACGTCTGGATCACCGCGGCGGTCCGCTGCGCGCCGCCGCAGAACAAGCCGACCCCGGACGAGCGCGACGCGTGCCTGCCCTACGCCGCGCGCGAGCTCGAGCTGCTCGGCGGCGTGCGCGTCATCGTCTGCCTCGGTGCCTTCGCCTGGGCGGCGGCGCTGCGGCTGCTGGAGGCGCGCGGCGCGGCGCTGCCCCGCCCGCGGCCGCGCTTCGGGCACGCCGCGGAGCTTCATCTCGAACCACCCCACCCCGCGCTGCTCGGCTGCTTTCACCCGAGCCAGCAGAACACGTTCACGGGCAAGCTGACGGCGCAGATGCTCGACGACGTGCTGGTGCGGGCCGGCGAGCTGGCCTAGTACACGTGGCCGGAAGTTCTTCGTGGAATTCCCGGATGGCTGGTCGTGATCTGACGGGTCGCGTGCGACCCGGCGCCGGGAAACCCCGACGAACTTTCGGACGCGTGTACTAGCGTGCCGCGCGGGCGGTCGACGGCACGCGTCGCGTCGCGTCCTAGACTCGACGGTCGATGTCGGTCGTGACGTTCCTCACCGACTACGGGCTGAGCGACGACTTCGTCGGCGTCTGCCACGGCGTCATCGCCAGGATCGCCCCGCAGGCGCGCGTCATCGACATCACGCACGGCGTGCAGCGCCACGACGTGCGCGCGGGAGCGGTCGTCCTGCGGCGAGCGATCGCGTACATGCCCGCCGGCGTGCACGTCGCGGTCGTCGATCCGGGCGTGGGCGGCGACCGGCGCGCCGTCGCGCTGTGCTGCGCCGACGACGGGCAGATCCTCGTCGGCCCCGACAACGGGCTGCTCACTCCCGCCGCGCAGCGCCTTGGCGGCGTCGCCGAGGCGCTCGATGTAGGCCGCTCCCCGCTGCGCCTCGAGCCCGTCTCGCGGACGTTCCACGGCCGCGACATCTTCGCGCCGGTCGCCGCGCATCTCGCCGCCGGGACGCCGTTTCGCGACGCCGGCCAGCCGATCGACCCGGCCACGCTCGTCACGCTCGAGCTGCCGCGCCCGCGCCTGGACGGCGAGGCGGTGGTCGCGCATGTCCTGGCCGCCGACGCGTACGGCAACGTCGCGCTCGACGCCGAGCGCCACGACCTCGCCGGCAGCGGGCTGAAGCTCGGCAGCGCGGTCTTCGTCAACGGGCGCCGCGCGGTGTTCGCGACGACGTTCGGGGTCGTGCGCGAGGGCGAGCTCGTGCTCTACGAGGATGGCTTCGGGGCGCTGTCGGTCGCGGTCAACCGCGGCTCGGCGCTCGAGACGCTCGGGCTCGAAGCCGACGCCGAGGTCGAGCTGGCGCCGGCGCCATGAGCGCGCCGCCGCTCGGCACGCCGCGGCTGCACCTGCGCGCGACCGACTCCACGAACGAGCGGGCGCGGGC
>JBOGYT010000302.1:0-5507 GCA_050696955.1 Solirubrobacteraceae bacterium
CCCGGCGTAGGCCTCCGCCGCCGTGCACGCGACCGAGAAGTTGCGCCGCTGGAAGTCGCCGCGCGCGAGCAGCTCGAACTCCGGCGCGATCCAGCGTGGCTCGGCGGGCGCCCGCACGAGCTGCGCGCCCTGGCGCTCGGCCACGAGCTGTGCCTCGTGCTCCGCCTCGGGGTGCAGGTCGGGGCCGAGGACGAGCGTCGCGCCGGGCGCGACCACGGCCAGCTTCTCGCGGGCGATGTGCGACACGGTCGGGCCGAGCCAGCGCGTGTGCTCCAGCCCGACGTTCGTCAGCACCACGACCTCGGCGTCGAGCACGTTCGTCGCGTCCCAGCGCCCACCGAGGCCGGCCTCGACGACCGCGACGTCGACCTCTGCCGCAGCCAGCTGCGCGTAGGCCGCGGCCGTGAGCGCCTCGAACTGCGTGACGCGATCGTCCCCGTCGAGCGTGCGGTCGACGAGCTCCGCCGCCTGGCGCGCGCGCAGGAGCGCGGCGACGAGCTCGTCGTCGGAGATCTCCTGGCCGCCGGCGAGGATCCGCTCGGAGAACGAGACGAGGTGCGGAGACAGGTAGGCGCCGGTCCGAACGCCGTGGCGCTCGAGCAGCGCCGCGATCATCCGCACCGTCGACGACTTGCCGTTCGTGCCGACGACGTGGATCGCGCGAAACGCCGTGTTCGGCGCGTCGAGCGCGGTCATGAGGCGGCGCATGCGGTCCAGCCCGAAGCGCATGCCGAAGAGCTCGAGCCCGAGCAGCCAGCCCTCTGCGTCGGCGACGGTCCACGCGACGGGCCGCTGCCGCGCGGCGGTCACGTGCGCCCCTCCTCCTGCCCCTCGAGCGCCGCGAGATCGGACTGCAGGTCGCGGAGCTTGCTGCGCTCGGCCTCGACGACCGGCGGCGGCGCCTTCGCGACGAACCGCTCGTTGGCGAGCTTGCCCCCGGCGCGCGCGATCTCTGAGCGCAGGCGCTCGCGCTCGGCATCCAGCCGGCGCTCGGCCGCGCCGAGATCGACGGCGTCGGAGTCCAGCACCGCGACCGTCCCGCCCGGGATGGCGACGGTCGCGACCGCGTCTCCCGCGGTCCGCGACCCGCCGTCCAGGGACACCCGCGCCATCGCCGCGACCTGCTCCGCGGTCGCGTCGTAGCCGGACGCCTGCAACACGGCCGGCACGACCGCGCCCGGCCGCACCCCGACCGAGTCGCGCCACGTGCGCAGTGCCTTGATCGCCTCGATCGCGCGCTCCATCTCGGCCTCGGCGCCCGGGTCGCGCAGCGCGTCGTCGGGCTCGGGCAGCCGGCTGGACGCCAGCAGGCCCCCGTTGCCGAGCAGCCCCCACAGCTCCTCGGTGACGAACGGGATGACCGGGTGCGCGGTCGCGATCGTCTCGTGCAGCACGTGCATGAGCGTCGCGCCCAGCTCGGCGCGCTGCACCGGATCGGCGTCGTCGCCGAGCCGCGGCTTGACGAGCTCGAGGTACCAGTCGCACAGCTCGCCGTAGATGAAGTCGTAGAGGCCGAGCGCCGCCTTGGCGAAGTCGAAGCGGTCGATGCGCGCCTGCGTGTCGCCCTTGATCGCCTGCAGGCGCGAGAGGATCCAGCGGTCCTCGACCGTGCGCGGCTGCGGCGCGGCCTCCGGCAGAGGATCCTCGCCGACCCGCAGGGCGACGAAGCGCGTCGCGTTGTAGAGCTTGTTGGCCAGCGCCTGGCCCTGCTGGACCTTCTCGGCGCTGTAGCGCACGTCCTGGGTCGAGGACATCGCGAGCAGCCCGAAGCGCACGGCGTCGGCGCCGTGCGTCTCGATCTCGCGCAGCGGGTCGATCCCGGTGCCCAGCGACTTGCTCATCCGGCGCCCGTCCGGGGCCTGGATGACGGAGTGCACGTAGACGTCGTCGAACGGGATGTCGTCGGCGAAGCGCAGGCCCATCATCACCATCCGCGCGACCCACAGAAACAGGATGTCGCGCGCGGTGACGAGCACGTCGGTCGGATAGAAGGCGCGCAGCTCGGGCGTCTGCTCCGGCCAGCCGAGCGTCGCGAACGGCCACAGCGCCGAGGAAAACCACGTGTCGAGCACGTCGGGGTCCTGCTCCCAGCCCTCGCCCTCGGGCGGCTCCAGGCCCACGTAGGTCTCGCCCGTGCCCGAACCGGGATCATCCGTTGACTCGGTTCGGGTATCGCGGCGATACCAGACCGGTATCTGATGGCCCCACCACAGCTGGCGCGAGATGCACCACGGGCGGATCTCAGCCAGCCAGTCCTGGTAGCGCTTGGCCTGCGACGGCGGATGGATGCGCACGCGACCCGATGCGACGGCGTCCATCGCCGGCTCGGCCAGCTCGTCCATGCGCATGAACCACTGCAGCGAGATGAGCGGCTCGACGCGCGCGCCCGAGCGATGGCTGTAGGGGACGGTGTGGACGTACTCGCGCGTGGCGCGGATCGCGCCTTGCCCTTCGAGGTCCGCGACGACGCGCGCCTGCGCCTCGTCGACGGTCAGCCCCGCGTAGCGCTCGCCCGCGGCCGCGGTCATGAGGCCGTCCTCGCCGATGACGCCGATCTCCTCGAGCCCGTGCCGGCGCCCGATCTCGAAGTCGTTGGGATCGTGGCCCGGCGTGACCTTCAGCGCGCCGGTCCCGAACTCGGTCTTGACGTACTCGTCGGCGATGATCGGCAGGCGGCGGCCGACGAGCGGCAGGATCGCCTCCTGGCCGACGAGGTGCCGGTAGCGCTCGTCGTCGGGATGGACGGCGACGGCCGTGTCGGCCAGCATCGTCTCCGGGCGCACGGTCGCGACGACGAGCTCGCCCTCGCCCGAGGCCAGCGGGTACGCGATCTCGTACAGCGTGTCGATGACGCCCTCGCGCTCCTCCACCTCGAGGTCGGAGATCGCCGACTGCAGCCCCGGATCCCAGTTGACCATGTAGTTGTCGCGGTAGATCAGCCCCTGCTCGTAGAGCTCGACGAAGACCTTCAGCACCGCCTGCACGTAGCGCTCGTCCATCGTGAAGCGCTCGTCCTCGTAGTCGAGCGTCGCCCCGAGGCGCATGTACTGCTCGATGATCTGCCCGCCGTAGAGGTCGCGCCACTCCCACACCTGCTCCACGAAGGCCTCGCGGCCGATCTGGATGCGCGACGTCCCCTGGTCGACGAGCTTGTTCTCGACCTGGCGCTGCGTCGCGATGCCGGCGTGGTCGGTGCCGAGGATCCACTTCGTCCGCTTGCCGCGCATCCGGTTCAGGCGCACGAGCGCGTCCTGGATCGAGCCGTTCAGCGCATGGCCCATGTGCAGCGCGCCGGTGACGTTCGGCGGCGGCACGGCGATCGAGAAGTTCGCCACCGCCGTGCCCTCGGGCTCGGGGTGCACGAGCCCCGAATCCAGCCAGCGGCGCAGGACCCGTGGCTCCACCTCGGCGGGCTCGAAACGCGTGCGCTGCTGCAGGTCGGACATCGACGCTCAGTCTATGGAGCGGCGGCACGCAAGCCCGGCGGGCACGAGCGGCCTACAGGCGCTTGCGGGACTTCGCCGCGCGCCGGCCGATCGGCACGATGCTGCGGGCGATCGCGCGTGGCTCGAGCTTGGCGACGAGCCGCCGCACGTCCGCGCGCTCGCTCGCGGACAGGCGCGCCGGGCGGCCCTGGGACTTCTTGACGAGCTCGGTCAGCCGCGTGCGCTCCTTCGGCTCCAGGAGCTTCCAGTGCTTGCGCAGCGTGAGCGCCAGCTCGAAGACCATGACCCAGGGCATGGCGCGAACGCGTGAGATCCGAGGCATCGCGGCATCGTAGCGACGCGCCGCCGCCGGCCCGCCCTCGGCGCGCGCGAGCCCTCTCGTACGATACATCGCGCCAACGCTATATCGCGTTTTCGCTATGATCGTCTCGTCATGCACCGCACCTCCGCCCTCCTGCGCACCGCCCGCCTCGAAGCCGGCCTCACGCAGGCCGAACTCGCCCGTCGCGCCGGGACGACGCAGTCCGTCGTCGCGCGCATGGAGGCGCCCGGCGCCAACCCCCGCGTCGAGAGCCTCGAGGCGCTGCTCGGCGCGATGAACCGCGGCATCGAGCTCGCCCCCGCCCCCAAGCTCGCGGTCGTCGACGAGGATCAGGTCCGCGAGCGGCTCGCGCTCAGCCCGGCGCAGCGGCTGGCCCTGTTCGAGGAGTCCCAGCGCAACATCGCGGGGCTGGTGCGCGGGGCCAGGCGTGCCACCGCCTGAGCGGCCGGCGCTGCACGCTCGCGAGATCATCCGCGAGCTGAACGAGCGCGGCGTGGAGTTCGTCGTGATCGGCGGGATCGCCGGCGTGCTGCACGGCTCGTCGCGCAACACGTTCGACCTCGACGTGTGCTTCGCCACGAGCGAGGCCAACCTCGAGGCGCTCGGCGCCGCGCTGACCGCGCTCGGCGCGCGGCTGAAGGGCGTCGAGGACGACGTTCCGTTCGTGGCCGACGCGCGGACGCTGCGCCACGTCGAGATGCTGACGCTCGTGACCGACCTGGGCGAGCTCGACGTGCTCGCCAAGCCGACCGGCGGGCCGGGCTTCGAGCGGCTGCGCAGCCGGGCGGAGCGCTGGGAGCTCGACGGGGTGCCGGTCCTCGTGGCGTCGATCGAGGACCTGCTCGCGATGAAGCGCAGCGCCGGCCGCCCGAAGGACCTCGCCGACGTGGCGGAGCTCGAGACGATCGCGCGCCTGCGACGCGCACGCGCCTAGCGCTGCGCTGCCGCCGCGCTAGGCCGACTCGGCGCGCCGCGACTGCTGTTCGTCGGGTGCCGCCTCGGTGACGAGGGTCGGCGACAGGCCCTTCTCGATCGTCTCCTTCGTGACCACGCACTTCTTGACGTCCCTCCTGGACGGCAGCTCGAACTGCACCTCGAGCAGGGTCTCCTCAATGATCGAGCGCAGCCCCCGCGCGCCGGTCTCGCGCGCGAGCGCCTTCTCGGCGACGGAGACGAGCGCGTCGTCGGAGAAGACGAGCTCGATGCCGTCGAACGAGAAGAAGCGCTGGAACTGCTTGACGAGCGCGTTGCGGGGCTCGGTGAGGATCGTGATGAGGTCCTCGCGCGTGAGCTGGTGGATGACCGTGGCCACCGGCAGGCGTCCGATGAACTCCGGGATGAGGCCGTACTCGACGAGGTCCTCGGGCAGGGCCTGCTCGAACAGGTCGCCGGTGTCCTTGTTGTGCTTCGAGGAGACGGTCGCGCCGAAGCCCACGCCCTTGTGGCCGATCCGCCGCTCGACGACGCGGTCGAGG
This sequence comes from Solirubrobacteraceae bacterium, assembly GCA_050696955.1. Lineage (GTDB taxonomy): Bacteria > Actinomycetota > Thermoleophilia > Solirubrobacterales > Solirubrobacteraceae > CADCVQ01. The sequence goes on from JBOGYT010000302.1 coordinate 5,244, forward strand.
TCCGCGAACGCCCCGCCGCAGATGAACAGGATGTTCGTCGTGTCGATCGTGAGGAACTCCTGGTGCGGGTGCTTGCGCCCGCCCTGCGGCGGGACCGACGCCACCGTGCCCTCGAGGATCTTGAGAAGCGCCTGCTGCACGCCCTCGCCCGACACGTCGCGCGTGATCGACGGGTTGTCCGCCTTGCGGGCGATCTTGTCGACCTCGTCGATGTAGATGATCCCGGTCTCGGCCTTCTTCACGTCGAAGTCGGCGGCCTGGATC
>JBOGYT010000303.1:0-15104 GCA_050696955.1 Solirubrobacteraceae bacterium
GCTGGCGCCACGCGCGCGCGGCACCCCATGCGGCGACGAGCAGGAACGCCGCGAAGAGCAGCGCGCCGACGGTCCCGGTGTGCGCGACCAGCCGCAGCGGGAGGCTGTGCACCCACCTGGGCTCGTCGAAGTCCTGGCGGCGCTGCGCGGCGTAGGTGTCGAGGAAGTTGTCCTGGCCGAGCCCGCCGACGGGATGCTCCGCCCACGAGTCGAGCGCCACGCGCCAGATGTCGTAGCGCGTGCTGCCGAGGCTCGTGAGGCGGTCGGCGTTGCCCCCGGGGTCGGACTCGATGTCCTTGAAGTCAGACCAGGCGCTGCGCGCCTTGGCGGCGGGATCGCCGTCCGTCGCCACCGCGAGCGCGATCCCGCCGCCGGCGACGGCGAGCACGACGAGCGCCAGCGAGATGCGCCGCCGGATGACCGGCGCCGGCGTGAAGCGCTCTCCCGCGCGTGTCTCGGCCGCGACGAGCGCGATGCCGGCGACGAGCGCCATGAGCGCGGCGAGCACGAGGCTCGTCACCGCGGTATCGATGACGGGACCCAGGACCGGCGCGATCTTGTCGGGATCCCTGCCGCCGCCGACGCTGTTGATCTCGAGCAGGTCGGGGGTCGCGAGCGCGAGCCCGCCGAGCACGGGCAGCGCGTACAGCATGAGCTTGAGCCGGTCGGGGCTCACCAGCAGCGCGGCGAGCGCGACGACCGGCAGCGTGAACAGCCAGCCGCGGCTCTGGGCGAGGATCGCGAGCCCGAACATGAGCGTCGACCCCGAGAGCAGCACCGGGCGCAGCCAGATCGGCAGCTCGCGGCACGTCGCCAGCAGGAGCGCCGGCACCGCCCCGAGCGTCCACAGCGCGGCGGTCGCGTTCATGTAGCCCAGCGGCGCGATCAGCCGGCCGCTGAGGAACAGGTCGCCGAGCTGCGCGCCCCCGACGAGCCGCGCGACCGTGACGAGCGCGAAGACCGTCAGCACCGCGACGACCGCCGTGATCGCCATGAGCAGCGAGCGGGCCGTCCAGGGGAGCAGCACGAACAGGGCGAAGATCGCGAGGTACAGCAGCGACCGCTGGCTGCCCTCGAGCGCGTCCCCGGCCGAGCCCGCCCACGCGATCGACGCGAACGACCAGGCGACGTACGCGGCGAGCGCGACGAGCGCGAGCTTCGCGGCGCGGTTTGGCAGCGCGACCTGCTCGCGCAGCGCGACGAGGGCCGCGGCCGCGATCGCGAGGATGACGACCGCGCCCGGCATCCACACGCGCTCGAAGTAGCCGCCGGACTCGATCAGCCACCACAGGAAGACCACGAGCATCCGCCCGCCCGCGAGCGGAAGCGCGATATCGGCGCGCGGAGTCTTCCGGCGCGCGGCCGGCGACGAGCTCGGTGTCTTCGACGCGACGGCCATGGGAGGCGAGACCGGCAACATGGCGCTTCGGCGACCGCGCGTCCAGCCCCTGCGGGTCAGACCTGAATGACCTGCACCGAGCCGAACGTCGTGAAGTCGTCGTCCTGGGTGAGGACGGCCGCGCTGTGGCGCAGCGCCGTCGCGGCGATCCACGTGTCGTGCCGTCGCGGCTTGCGCCCAGCCCGTAGCTGCTCGTCGGCCAGCCGCGCGAAGCACGACGCCGTTGCGTCGTCGATCGGGAGCAGCGGATAGGCGGCGCGCACGCGCGAGAGCGTCGCCAGCCGAGCGGCCCGCGACGCTGGGCCGGCCGCCCGCAGCACACCGAGTTCGAGCTCGGCGCCCGTGATCACGGAGACCGCGATCTCGTCCGGCAGGTCGCCCAGCGGCCAGCCGGTCTCACGGGCGATGAAGACCGAGGTGTCCGCGATCGCGCGGCTCATGCGCCGTCGATCGACTCCTCGCGAACCGCCGCCAGATCGTCGAGCAGTCGGGGGTCGGCGCCGGCCTCGGCGACGATCTCGCGCAGTGTCGCGACCGGAACCCACGGGCTTCGCGACGCCTCGGGTGGGACGATGTCGGCAACGGGCGTGCGGTTCACGGTGAGCGACAGCCGCTCGCCGGCGCGTACCGCGGCGACCACCTGCGCGGTGTGGTTTCGCAGGTCACGGACGGAGATCTCGCGAGCCATCGTCGCGAGCGTAGCAACCCGTGCTACAGACAGCTACCGGCGGCCCGCCCATCCGGTCCCCGCACGGGCGGCGGGCACTGGGTGGCAACGGCGCGATCCGCGCGACGTCGCCGATCAGCTCCGCCAACTGCGCCGGATCCCGCTCCCAGAAGAAGGCCACGGCCGCGCGCCCCTGATCCCATCTGACCATGTACTCCATGAGCGGGAGGTCGGCCGTTGGCGGTGTGAACCCCCGCTCGATTGCCGCCTCGAGAACGAGATCGACGTGCCCGAAGGTGAAGTGCCCGGAGTCCGTGATGCGCCGCGCCGCGCAGTCCGGGCAGATGCACTCGTCGGCGACGAGCGCGTCCTCCAACGCGCCCGGATCGCGCGCACGCAGGTAATCGCGCGCGAACCGCGCGTCGTCGTGGAGCTCATGGTCGTACCAGCCCTCGTACAGGTCCGGCTCGCGCTGGAACCCGCGCGCCTCGGCAGCGACGATCACCGCGCGAGCCTGACGGTCCGAGAGCTGAACGGGATCATCGATATGCATGTCCGCCAGCATGCGCCATGGAACGGGCGCAGACCCGGTTCGCGCGTCTTCTTTTGCTGGTATGCCGCGAAGGTGAAGCAGTCCGTGTCTGTCGGGCCTCTACCGCAGGCTCGGGTCCGTTCCGCCGTGGGACAGCGCGACGGCCTCCCGGCAGTAGCGGGCGACACGGAGCGGTAGGGCCGGAAGCGCTCGCCGAGCGGGGCGAGCTCCTTGGCAAGTGGCGGCTGGTCGAACCGCCACGCCAGCCCGTAGCCCTGGCGGACGCCCAAGTCGCCGACGGGCCACACGTCGAGCCGGCGCAGCTCGAACAGCAGGAACATCTCGGCGGTCCAGCGGCCGATGCCGCGCACGGTCACGAGGCCGGCGACGAGCTCGTCGCCGGCGAGCTTCGATGACCTGGCCAGGTCGACGGTGCCGTCGAGCACCCTTGCTGGACAGGTCCCGCAGCGACGCCAGCTTGTTCGCCGAGAGGCCCGCGGCCCGCAGCGCCTCGTCCGGGACCGCTGCCAGGGCAGCTGGCGTCATCTCGCCGCCGACCGCGGAGCGAACGCGCTCGTGGATGGCGCGCGCGGCCCGACCGGCCAGCTGCTGAAAGACGATCGACCGGACGAGCGCGCCGAAGCGCCCGTCGGGGTCGCGGGGCCGGTGCTTGATCGGTCCGACGAGCCCGACGAGGTGAGCGAGCACGGGATCGCGAGCCGCGACGTCGTCGATCGCGGTGGCCAGCGCGGTCGGGCTCACGCGACCCCGCTGTCCGGCGGCAGGCGGGCATGACGCAGGTCGACGCGCTCGCCGCGCATGGGGACGCCCTCGTCGAGCAGGAGCTCGCGCTGCCGCGATCCCTGCGCGAGGCTTCCATCGGCGCGGACGACGCGATGCCACGGAAGGCCCTCGTGCGTGCTCGCAAGCACGTGCCCGACGAGGCGCGGCGCGCCGGGATCGATGTCGCCATACGTGCGGACGAACCCAACGGGGATCGCGCGCACCCGCTCGACGATGCGCGTGTGGCGTGACTCGAGCCTGTCGCTGTCCGGTCGGATCGAGACAGTCAAGCAGCGGCTCAAACTCAGTCGACGGCGACGACCGCGTCGACGATGATCGGGACGTTCAGTGGCGATGGTCCCTGACCGGGGGATGACCGGGCGTGGCGGCCGGCGTCGCCCCAGAGCTCGACGATGAGGTCGCTGAAGCCGTTCGTCACCGCCGCGTTCTGACCGAACCCGGGCGTGCAGTGGACGTAGCCGACGACGCGCAGCCACCGCGAGATGCGGTCGAGGTCGTCGAGCTCGCGCTTGAGCGACGCGAGGATCGAGAGCGCGGTCAGCCGAGCCGCCTCGTAACCCTGTTCGAGCGTGAGGTCGTCCCCGACCCGGCCCTCCATAAGCAGCGTGGAGCCGTCGAACGGGCCGTGGCCGGCGATGTACGCCAGGCCGTCGTGGACCGTGACGAGCTCGAAGTTGCCTGGCGGCTGGAGCGGCGCCGGCAGCGCGAGGCCCATCGTCTCCAGGCGCTGTTCGATCGCCATCTCAGCCCTCCGGTCGCAGGTGGGCGACGTCGTCGAGATGCGGCAGCGCGGTGACGTCCTCCTGCGCATGCGGGTCCGTCCGGGCGAGGACGGCGACGGCGCGCTCGGTCTCGCTGGGGTTGAGAACGATGTGCGGAACACCGTCGGGGATGAAGACGAAGTCGCCCGGACCGGCGACGACCTCGTGCTCGAGCCGATCGCCGAACCACATGACGATCTCGCCCGCGATGACGTAGGCGGCCGATTCGTGATCGTCGTGCTGGTGGGCGCGCGACCGCGCGCCAGGCGGAAGGCTCGCGAGCTGCAGGCACAGGCCGCGAGCGCCGGCGCTGTCCGCCGAGATCCCCGCGGCGTAGGTCACGCCGGTCGTGCCCTCGGCCTCCTCCGCGGCCGGGACGACGACGCACGGTCTGGGAATGCTCCCCATGGGACGATATATACTCCCGTTGGGAGTATGAGTCAACCCCCGAAGCTCACGACGACGTCGTATGTCATCCTCGGTCACCTCGCGCTGCGCGACTGGTCGACCTACGAGCTCGCCCAGCAGATGACGCGCAGCACCCGCCACTTCTGGCCGCGCGCTCAGAGCAAGATCTACGAGGAGCCCAAGAAGCTCGTCGCACATGGCCTCGCCACCGCGACCCGCGAGTTCAATGGCCGCCGCCCGCGCACGATCTACGCGATCACGCCGAAGGGCCGCAGGGCGTTGCGCCGCTGGCTCGACGAGCCGACGCAGCTGCCCGTCGTCGAGTTCGACGCCGCGGTCAAGGTGCAGTTCGCCGAGCAGGGCACGAAGTCGCAGGTCCTCGCGACGTTGCGTTCCGTGCGCGAGCAGGCCGAGCGCACCCGCGAGGAGCACGTCGCGCTCGCCGCCGACCTGGCCACGACCGGCGGCCCGTTTCCCGATCGCCTGCATGTCAACGAGCTCGTCATGAAGTTCATGTGGGAGCAGAACGAGACCGTGATCCGTTGGGCCGAGTGGGCCGAGCAGCAGGTTGCCGGCTGGCCCGACGACATGCGGCTGCCCGAGGGAGCGCAGGTCGGTGACTTCCTGCGGGCCGCGTCCGCAACGCCGTCAGCTCGCTGACGCGGGGCGACCCGACGGCGCGGACCGGCCCAGGGTGGGGAGGACGCAGCGATAGTCGGAGCGCAGGTCGGCGACGACGTGGCGCCGCAGACAGCCGTCCATCAGGACGACGACCGGCCCTGGACCACCCGTGTCCTCGTACTCGGGCCACGTCAACGCCGGCCACCTCCGCGCGACCGGACGTGATCGTCAGCAGCGTCGTGAGCATGCGCACGGTCGTCGACTTGTCGGCGCCGTTGGGTCCCAGGAAGCCGAAGATCTCGCCGGTGCGGACCTCCAGGTCCACCCCCCGCACGGGCTTCCATCCTCGCAGCGCCGTCGAAGGAGCGATGCGGGTCGCTGAGCGGTCTTGCGTGGGGTTTTTCACGCTTGCTACCGTTGTTGCAACTTCGCGTTCGGGAGGGCGTGCGGCGGCCCGGCGCGACTTCGAGGGGGCATCGTGAGCAGATTCTGGACGTCGATCGTGCTGGGGCTCTTGGGTGCATTGGTGCTGACCGCACCGGCCGCGGCGGACGGGCGCAACCCGATCAACGCCTACCGGGTCGCGGCGACGCCGCAGAACCTGAGCAAGCTGGCGCTCGCTGGCTTCGACGTCACCGAGGGCCGCCGCGGCTCGATGATCGAGATCTACGGGACGGCCGTGCAGGTACGCAAGCTGCGTGACTCCTCCGGCATCAACGCGCGACGCGTGGACGGTGCGGGCAGCGCGTCGGAGCCCGCGCTCAAGGCGCTGGCCGACCCGTACACCGGCTCCGACGCCGCCTACAAGGTCTGGCGCCGCTTCGACCGCGTGCCCGGCGACGGCAAAGAGCAGTACCTCGAGCTCTACGACCGCCTCTTGGGGCGCGCGATCGTTCAGCGCTACGACCTTGGCGACAGCTATCTCGGGCGCGACTTCATCGCGCTGAAGGTCACCAAGGACGCGAAGACGGCTCATCCCCGCCGCCCGGCCGTGCTCTACAACGCGCTGCAGCACTCGCGTGAATGGCTCGCGGGAGAGACGTGCCGGCGCTCGCTGTTGTACTTCGTCAACAACTACGGCGTCGATGCGCGCGTCACGCGCCTGGTCGATACGCGCGAGCTGTGGTTCTACTGCGTCGCCAATCCTGACGGCTACGAGTACACCTTCACCGAGGGCAACCGGCTGTGGCGCAAGAACATGGCCGACAACGACGGCAACGGCATCCGCGGCGAGAACGGCGACGGCGTGGATCCCAACCGCAACTTCCCTGAGGCGTGGGGCCTGGACAACGAGGGCTCGTCGCCGGAGCCGGCGTCGGAGACCTATCGCGGTCCCGAGCCCTACGCACCCGAGCCCGAGACGCGTGCGATGCTGGACCTGTTTGACCGCGGCGACTTCGTGTTCCAGAAGAACGATCACACGGCCGCCGAGCTGCTCCTCTATCCGCAGGGCTGGCAGCAGTACACGCCGACGGCCGACGACCCGATCTTCACGGCGCTCGCCGGCACCGACAAGGACCCGGCGATCAAGACGTTCGATCCGGACCTGGGCGCCGAGCTGTACATCACCAACGGTGAAACGAGCGACACGGCGTACAACCGCGAGGGCATCCTGTCCTACACCCCTGAGGGCACGCTCGCGAAGGACCCGTCGGTATCGGGCTTCGAGTACGCCGATTCCGAGGGGGAGATCCAGGCCGAGTTCGCACGGCATCGCGACTTCGTGATCGATCTCGCGGAGTCGGCCGGCGACCCGGCGCAGCCGGTCTCACACCTGAAGAACGACGTCAAGGACTTCTACGTCGACACGTTCGCCGAGTCGTTCGGCGACCCGCAGAAGGTGCAGGTGCTGGCGAAGCGCTCGCTCGGCGCGATCGTCATGCGCTACCGCGTCAACGGGGGCGCCACCCACGAGGTCTCCACGAGCGAGGTCACCGGCGAGGAGCGCTACAACAAGGAGCCGGGGCTGTACCTCCACAAGCTTCGTGGCACGGTGACGGGGACCAGCCCGGGCGACTCGGTCGAGGTCTGGTTCGCGCAGGCCGGCGGGAGCAAGCGCTCGGCCGCGTTCACGTACTCGGCGGCCGTCGAGTCCGCCAACCGCGTGCTCGTGCTGGCGGCCGAGGACTACACCGGGCCGACCCCGGCGCAGGACCCGAGCGGGCCGCAGTACGCCGACGAGTACCTCGCGGCCGTGCAGGCCAACGGCGTGGGCGTCGACCTCTACGACGTCGATGCGCGCGGGCGCCGCGCGCCGCATCCGCTCGGCGTGCTCTCACACTACGACGCCGTGCTCTGGTACACCGGCGACGACTACCTGACCCGCGAGCCCGGTCAGGTTCCGGGGACGGGCACGTCGCGGCTCGCGCTCGAGGAGCAGCTGGCGGTGCGCGACTTCATCAACGAGGGCGGCAAGGTGCTGTATGCCGGCAAGCACGCCGGCCAGCAGTACGTCGAGGGCTTCGAGTTTCGCAACTTCGGCTTCCCGCAGCCCAACGAGGACAAGCAGGGGCGCTGGTGCGACCCCGACCTGGACGAAACGAGGGACGGCTGCATCGCGCATGTCGACGACTTCCTGCAGTACTACCTCGGCGCCTATCTGCGCGTCGACAACGGCGGCTCCTGGTTGCCTGACGGCACGGTGTACCCGATCACGGGCGTGAGCCCGTTCGACCCGCTGACGTGGACGTTCAGCCCCACGGCCGGTGACCCGGGCGCGGGTGCCCCCACCGCGACGTTCGGCATCACCAGCTCGATGATCGATCGCCCCGCCTATCAGGACTCGCGCGCGGTGGCCGGGTGGGACCGACCTGAGGCGGGCCCGTTCTCGCCGCACACCGGCAGCCAGTACATGGCGACTGGGCACGACGACGAGGCCTACAAGCGCCTGCACACGACCGTCGACCTCAGCGCCGCCAGCTCGGCTGGGCTGAACTTCTGGACGTCCTTCGACCTCGAGGCGGGTTGGGACCACATCTTCGTCGAGGTGCGCCCGGTGGGAACCGAGGAGTGGACGACGCTGCCCGACGCCAACGGTCACACGTCGCAGGCCACCGGCGACAGCTGCTTCACGGACGGCGGCTGGTGGCAGCTGCACGCGCGGATGCTGCACTACCAGACGGTGTCGGGCGACAGCTGCACGCCGACCGGCACCACCGGACAATGGCACGCCGCGACCGGCAGCTCGAACGGCTGGCAGGAGTGGCAGGTCGATTTGCCGGTGGGCCAGCCGCTGGAGGTCGCGATCGTCGTGGCGACGGACTGGGCGGTCGGAAACCTCGGGGCGTGGGTCGACGACGCGACGATCACGGTCGACGGCACGACCGCGTCTTCGACGTCGTTCGAGGACGACGCGGGCGCATGGACGATCGGTCCCGCCCCCGAGGGAACGCCGAACCCGGAGCAGTGGACCCGCACCCCGCAGCAGTTCGTCGAAGGGGCCGTGGTCGGCACGAACGACACCGTGTACGCGGGCTTCGAGCTCGGCACGCTGAAGACGCCGGCCGAGCGCGCGTCCTTCATGCACGAGGTGCTCCAACACCTGGGGATCCTGCCGCCCGACTGACATGGAGTTTGCGTCGGCGGGTGTGTTCGTCGGCGCTTTCGCGGCGCTGGCGGGGCGGCACGAGCGGAAGGTCAGTGTGTCGACTGCGGGGTCAGACCGAGATTCGAGGGCTGGCACCTCAAGACCCGGATTCGAACCGGGGGCACCACGATCTTCAGTAGCACGTTCATTCGGTTTGGGGCGCCGAGCCGTTCGAGCCGGGAAGCGAATACCTGGATCGGGGAAGTTGCCGGCCGGTGAGCTCGCCAGCGTCGACGAGTCGACGTATGTGCTGGCGTGAGAAGCCCAAGCGCTCGGCGGCGGCGTTGGGCGACAGCAGCTCGTCCTCCTCGGCCACGGTGACCGCGAGCGTCTTGCCGTCCTCGAGCATCTCCTCGATGGCGGTCGCGAACTCAGCGCGTGCCGCCCCAGTTCGGCGGTTCAGGCCGCGACGCTGAAACCGTCGCGGCCGACCGTTGCGCGCAGCGTCTCCATCACGGCAATGGGGTCGTCGTGTGGCCCGGCGACGAACAGCGGGCGCCCCGCTTGTCCAAACGTGATCGCGCACGGCTCGCGCAGCTCGCCGAGATGCCCTCGCGCACCGGCGAACTCGGGATGCGGCGCGAACCCAAGGCCGGACGCGAACGCCACCGCCCCGAGGACGAGGTGCTGCGCCAGATCGATCGGTACGCGCAGCCCCGGCGCCGGGAACGCCATGTGGTAGGTGCGCACGAACGCGGGAAGCTCGCGTCTACGCATCTGCTCGGGCCCGATCACGTTCTTGACACCGAGACAGAACGTGTCCACGAGGTAGCCGCAGACACTCACACGGTCATGGCGACCCGCGCGCGACGAGGACGAGCGCGAGGCCGGCCGGGCCCCCGGGGCCAAGATCCATGTCGTCCCAGCCCTCTCGTCGTTGCACGATGAGGTCGCGGCTCCAACCCGGGCTCACCCAACAACTCGCCAGCTCGTCTTGTTCGACCGGTGCCGTCGGCGATTCAGAGGCTATGCGGCGCACGAGCGGGGCGATTACGGCTGGGCGCACGCCGAGCGCTCGCGCGATCGTCTTCGGCGTCGCGCCTGCGGCCCGCAGCTGGCGTACCTCGTCCAACAACTCCGGATCGGTCACAACGCGTATGACAGCGCGCGGCCCGGACGGTTCAGGCTCACCAGCGCCGCCGCCAACGATCACGCGCGTTCGAGGAGCCGGCGGTCGCTGATCGGCGCGTGGTCGTTGGCTGGTGGCGCGTCGCGCCACCAGACGTGACGAACTGGGCGACCACATGCAGGATTCGTGTGGTGTTGAGAAGTGGGAAATCGCCTGTCCACGGGCGATTTCGGATGGCGAGACGCGGACTCGAACCGGGGACGACCACGATGTTCAGACAGGCGTTCCGAACACTCGAACACGGACGGAATCGCCTGCAAACGAGCCGGTTTCAGCGGAGCGTGCGGAGCCCCAGGTGTCGCGCAAATAGCGCAACGATGTAGCGCCGATTAGGACACGAGACGCGCCTCGTGTCCGAATCGCCAGTCGATTGAGCGACTTGCATCGCTGCCTCGAGGGCGCGAGGATCAGACCGTCCAGCGATGAGAGGAGCTTAGATGGCCGGTGTGCAATCCCGTGACTTCGATTCGCCTGACGAGTCGCGGACCCCGGACAAGACGAAGGTGGACGTGGTCCGCATGGGCGGGGTCACCGTCGGGCGGTTCGCGTTCGAGCCCGGCTGGCGGTGGTCGGAGTGCGTCAAGCAGGTCGCTGGCACAGACAGCTGCCAAGTGCTCCACGTCGGCGTCGTCCAGTCCGGCCGGCTGGTCGTAAAGCACGAGGACGGAACCGAGCTCGAGCTCGGCCCCGGCGATGCCTACGTCATCGAGCCCGGTCACGACGCCTGGGTCGTCGGCGACGAGCGGTTCGTGGGCTTCGAGTTCGAGTCCAGATCGGCGGAGGAGTACGCCAAGAGCTGAACGCACGGACACGACACCGTTAGCCCGGCACGTCCTGCGCACCGCGCGCGCAACGACTACAGCTAGGTCTGTCGCTCGCGGGCGATCACGAGTAGGTACTCGTAGCGGTATTCCGCGGGTCCGGCGGGGTCGCCGGTGTTCGCGCGACCGGCGAACTCGAGGAAGTCCCGGTCGAAGGCCGCGGCGCGCAGCGGCTCGTCCGTGAGGGCGCGTCGAGCGCAGCGGCATCCGGGTTCTCGCTCGTCGCCTCGGCCACGAGGCCATTGTGACGGCGACGCTCAACCGCTCGCGCGCTCCCAGAGCGCTCGCAGCACTGTCGCCGTGCGCTGGGGCTCGATCCGGTGCGGAGGATCGAAATGGTGGCGCTCCGCGAAGACCTCGAGCGTGATGTCGGGGAAGATCACGACCGCGCGTTCTGCCATCCGGCCGTAGTAGTCGGGATTGCTCCTGCCACCGAGCGCGAACAGGACGGGTCTGTCGAACGCGCGCAGCCGGTCGAGGTCGAGGCTGGAGGCGCGGAAGGTCTCGATCAAGGTTCGCAGCCCGGCCGGGCGGCTCGCCATCCAAGGTGGCTGCGGGCCGGGCGGCGGTGGCGGCGGCTCGACGCCGGCGGCGAGCTGATTGGCTACGAAGGCGGGCAGCATCTGCTCGGGCGGAAGGGCCGCGATGCGGTCGAACTTGCGCCAGATCGTGCGCTCCTCGGCGCTGAGCTCGTCGTTTCCCATCCAAGCGGGCTCGATGAGAGCGAGGCTCAGCAGCCGCTCGGGATGTCGGGCGGCGAACGCCACGCTCGAGGCGCCGCCGCCCGAGTAGCCGACGAGATGAAAGCGGTCGAAGCCGGCCGCGTCCGCGGTCCGCAGGATGCCGTCAGTCTCGTACTGGAGCGTGTACCCGGCGGGCGGTCCCGCGTCGGCGTAGATCTCGAGATCCTTCGCGACGGCCTGCACGTCGTCGCCGAGCGCGGCGAGCAGCGCGCCGTACGCGAGCTCGGCTGGCATGACGCCGCCGGGAAGGAGGATCGCCTGGGTCGTCACGGCTGCCCGAGGACTTCCTCGATGAAGGCGAGCACCTCGGGTGCTGCCGGATCGATCAGGTGCCCGCCGCCGACGAGCGCGGTCCGAGCGTTGGGGAGCGCCGCGGCGAGCGCTTCGACCGGCTGGCGGAACTCGGGGCGCGAGTCGGCGGCGGCGACGAGCAGCGTGGGTTGATGGATGGTGGCGAGGGCGGCCGCGTCTGCGTTGAGCCACCATTCGCCCTGCAGCTCCGCGAGGATTGCCGGCCCGTTTGACTCCAGGAGCCGCCGGATCTCGTCCGGGAACGCGAGCCACGCGCTCTCGTCTGCGACCTCTGTGATGAGGGCCTTGGCGACCGCGCCCACGCCCTCCCGCGCGGCAACGCCGAGCAGGCGGTCGGTCAGCCGATCGACCCAGGCGGCGACCGCCGGTGCTTGCTCACGCGACGCGTCGCCCTCGAGCAGCACGAGCGCGTGGACGCGATCGGGGTAGCGCAGCGCGAGATCGGTCGCCACGGTGGCCCCGTAGCTGCGGCCGATGACCACGGCCGGCGCGGCGGTGAGGGCGTCGAGCAGCGCGGCCGCGTCGTCGGCGTGCTCGGCGATGCTCGTTCGCTTGTAGTGCGTGGGGCGCTCGCTGCGCGCGCAACCGCGCCGGTCGTAGGCGATCACGCGACCGAGTCGCGCGAGGTTGGCGATGGGCTCGCCCCAGGAGAGCGTCGTACCGCCCGCGCCATGGATGCAGAGGATCGGGGCGCCGGTGCCATGCACGTCGTAGAACAGGCGGACGCCGTTGATGGTCACGTTTTCGCCGGATGTCGCTGTTGCAGTCATGCACGTGACGCTACGTCCGCGACGGCCCCATGCCATCGGGAGAACTCCCCATCCTGCGCGCGACCGTCATTCGATCAGGTCGTGCTGCATCGCGAACAGCGCGGCGCCGACCCGCGTGGAAACGCCGGTCTTCGCGTAGATGTGCTCGACGTGGTGACCGGCGGTCTTCTCGGAGATCGTGAGCATCCGCGCGATCTCCTTCGTTGTCCGGCTCTGCGCGAGCAGGCGCAGGATCTCCACCTCGCGCTCGCTGAGCCCCGCGGGCCGGGCCTGGCGCACGTTCAACGGCGCGGCGCCCGCCGCTTCGAGCACGGCATCCGTTGCGCGCTTGTCCAGCGCGCCGGCGCGGACCATCTCGCCGAGCTCCGCACCTGCCTTTTCGCTGGTGAGCGCGGGGCGGTGGGGGCGATCGTGAGTCATCGCGTCATATGCGTCTGCAGCCGCCAGGAGCCGTGCCCCGACATCCAGCTGCGCCGCCGTCGCCCCGCGGTGGTAGCCGCTCCCGTCGAGCCGCTCGTGGTGTGATCCCGCGACCCGCGCAAGCGGCGCGAGCACTGCGGAGTGTTCGAGCACGCGCTCGGTGTAGTACGGGTGCAGCCGGACCCGCTCGCGCTCGCCTGCGTTCAGAGCGGCCGGCTTGTCCCAGATCCCGTTGGGCACGGCCACCCGGCCGACATCGTGAAAGAAGCCGGCGGCTCGCACCGCCGCGACCTCGGAGCGCGGGCAGCCGAGCGACTCGGCGCCGGTCGCCGCCAGCTCGGCGACCCGGGCCGAATGACCATGCATGAAGTCGACCTTGACGTCGGCAAACTCGCCGAAAGCGCGCGCGACCATCTCAAGCCCCGCGCCCGAGATCGTCGCCACCGGCTGCGGCTCGGCGTCGACGACCCGCTCCCAGGCATCGGGGACGTCCGCCGCCTGCAAGAGCGACTCCGGCGCGGCGAGGGCGGCATCCACCACGACGGGGTCGTGGCCGTGGCCACGGCGACGCGTGAGTGCTTCGATCGCCGTATCTGGGTCGCGCGCCCGAGCGATCGCCAGCAGATCCTGGGCGACCCGCACGATGCGCAGCGAGCGCGAGATCTCCTCGCCGCCGGCTCCTCGGGGCAGGCCCTTGCCGTCCCAGCGCTCGAGCAGCTGCCCAAGCGCGACCGCAACCGCGTCGGGCATGTGCAGGCGCCGGGCCAGCAACGTCGCTCCCTCGCACAGGTTGGCGCCCATCAGCTCGAAGCGCGTCTGGCCACCCAACAGCATCCGGGCGACGAGACGCACCCTCTCGGGCAACGGCCTGTCGTCTGCGAACCGCGTCAGGAAGTACCGAAGATCCTCGGTGGTCTGTGACACCGCGCCGAGCTGCTGTGCGCCGCGCTGGAACCCCACGTCGTCGCCCCCGACCCAGCTCGCGAAGTACGGGGCCGCGCCCGTGCAACCAACATGCGCGACGAGTGCGACGTAATAGACCTCCGAGCACTCCTCCTGGGAGCAGCTCAGCCGCCCGGCCAGCTCCAGCGCCGCCAGGCAGACCGCGAGCTCGTGCTGAAGCGGTTGACCGACACCGAGATCGGTCGCCAGCGACAGCGCCGCCATGAGCTGCGCCAAGCGGATCCGATCGTCGGAGCCGGCCGCCTCCACGTCGCGAGTCTAGATCGCGCCACGCGCCAGAAGACGAGCTCGTGCAGGCCGTCCGCCACAAGCCCCGTCGACAAGACCGACATCGCGCCAGCGCACCCGTCAACGCTGCCATCGAGGTGACGGTTATTGGAATGCGGGACCGTGCTGAAGCCTGCTCTCGAAGTGAACCGCCACGACGGGACGTCGTGCGGCCTGAAGTTCGGGTCAGTCCGCCTTGCGGTCGCGCGCGCTGCTCCTGTTCGTCCTAGGCAGAAGCAAGCGGCGGTCAGCCGAGATGCCTGCTTGCGTGCGGTGGCGGTTACGGCCACTGTGGTGCAGTGCCCGGATCGCCGCCTTCGGCGATCCGTACGCGATGAGGGCCGGCGAGGCGTGAGGCGGCTGTGCGGCGCTCCTGCGCCGAGCGGCTGGCTGGGGCGAATGCGCTCCAGGTGAACCAGTGGCCGAATCCGCGTTGCAGCGTCCGCGGGCCGCTCATCATCAGCTGGCCGGCTCGAATCGAGCCGCCCAGCTCGGCCCGTCCCAAGTAGACGCGGTAGAGCGCGGTGGTGTCGACGATGACCTCGAGGTCGACGTCGATACCGGGTTGCTGGACGCAGACTGAGACCTCGGAGGGCTCGAGGACCATCCAGTACCGCTGCTTGGGGTCGCGAAAGTCGAACTGGACCACCGTTCGATTGGGTGGGAGCCGCTCGAGATCGACGTGGCGGGCCATCCAGACGATCAACAGGTAGGGATCGAGCTCCTCCGGGCGCGGCTCGGTGAACGACCAAGTCGCCCCCCACTCGCCGATCGCCTGCACGACCGGCTGGAGGTCGCGGCCGGCGGGCGTGAGGCGATATTCGAGGGTGCGGCCTTTGGGGCCGGTTCTGCGCTCGATGACATTGGCCCGCTCGAGCGCGCGCATGCGGTCGGTGAGGAC
>JBOGYT010000304.1:0-9502 GCA_050696955.1 Solirubrobacteraceae bacterium
CCCTCGGCGCCCTCGCCAGCGCCCTTCTTGCGCCGCCGACGATTGCCGCGCCGGCCGCGGCTCTTGGGGAAGTTGCGTAGCAGCTCGCGCGATAGAGCGCTTGGCTTGCGCGCCAACCGGGTGCGGGCGCCGCGCAGGATCTCCTCGCCCTCGGGCGTGTGCGCGATCGCCGCCGCCAGCAGCGCCGCCGACAGTCGCCGGTCGTGCTTGCGCGCGGCGTGGACGAGACGGCGTGCGTTGCGCGCGTGCGCCGCGCCGCTCGAGTTCACGAGCAGCCCGAGCAGGCGCTTGGTCTCCGGCCAGCGCTGGACCGCGTACTCCTCGTGGACCTCGCGTGTGTAGCCCGCGAGGCGCCAGATCCAGGCGTTCGCCTGATCGCGCCGGCCGATGCGCTTCTCGGCGAGCGCGAGCAGCATGACCTTCGTGCCCTCGCGGCGCTCCTCGCGCGTCCACGTGCCGATGACGTCGATCGCCGAGTCGAAGGCCTCGGCGTCGCGCGAGGCCGCGATCTCCTGCAGCGCGCGGACGCGCAGCTGCGGGTTCTTGTTGCGCTGGACTGCGGTCAGGAGGAAGGCGCGCTTGATCGCGCCCTCGCGGTCGAAGTGCAGCATCGCGCGGGCCCGGCGCCAGCCGCTCGGCGCCACGCGCGCGCCGGCGAGCGCGGCCCACTGGATCTGCTCGCCGTAGTTCAGGTGCTCGACGGCGATCCGCCACAGCTCGCGCTCGAAGACCTCGATCCGGCGGTCCTCGTCGGAGGTCACCGGGAGCACGCGGCGCTCGACGCGGACGCGCCGGCCGCGGCCGCGGCGCACCGGTCCGACGACGATCGCGCCGCCGCGGTAGACGTCGCGATCGAGCAGCGAATGGAGCGTCACGACCGGATCGTCGTTCTTCGTGTCCGGCGCGACGAAGTCGACGACGATGCCCGCCTCCTTGCCCGGCTGGCGGCGCGTGACACGGCCGACCCGCTGCTGGTAGATGCGCTTGGACGCGGTCGGCGCGAGGTGCATGCAGACCGTCGCGCGCGGTGAGTTCCATCCCTCGGCGAGCAGCTGGGCATTGACGAGCACGTCGATGTCCCCGCGCTCGTAGGCCGCGAGGATCTCGGCCAGCTCGCGCTTCGGCGTCTCGCCCGAGACGGCCTGCGCCTTCATCCCGAAGCTGCGGAAGGCCTCGGCGACGTTGTAGGCATGGCGCACGCCGGCGGAGTAGACGACCCCGGGCACGCCGTTGAAGCGCGTCTTGTAGAGGTCGGCGATCGCGATGTTGAACGGCGCCTGGTCGAGCAGCTCGGCGAGCATCTCCTGGTCGAACTCGGTGTCGACCTCGCCGCGGCGCAGCGGCACCTTGGCGATCGTGCGCACGCCCGGCCCGGGCGGGATGCGCACGCAGCGCAGCGGCGAGATGACGCCCCGGCGCGCGGCCTGCGCGAGATCGAAGCGCGACGTCTGCGTCGGGAACAGGTCGGTGACGTGGCGCGCGATGAGCGCCCCGGTCGCGGTCATGCCGATGAAGATCGGGCCGGTCCAGTCGCGGATCGCCGCGCTCGTCTTCTCGCCCAGCGCGGTGTGCGCCTCGTCGCAGATGACGATCGAGTAGGCGTCGGAGACGTTGCCCGCGTTGCGCACGAACCACTGGTACGTCTCGACGGTGACGGGGCCCTTGGGGTTGTCCTCGCCCTTGAGCAGCGCCGGCGTGATGCGCTTGGCGTAGCCGCGGTCCTTCAGCTCGCCGTGGAACTGGTCGACGAGGTTGCGGCGGTGGGTGAGGATGAGGATGCCGCCGGTGCGCGACGCGTCGACGAAGCCCATCGCGGCGACGGTCTTGCCGGCGCCGGTCGCATGCTCGAACCAGAAGCGCTTGTGGGCGTTGGGATCGTCGGGCGCCTCGTCGAGCTGATCGGCGTCGAGCGCGACCTCCGGAGCGTCCTCGTCGGGCTCGTCCTCCACCTCCTCCTCGTCGTCGGGCAGCTCGATCTCGATGCCCAGAGCGGCGATGTCGAACGGCTCGACGTCCTCCTCGTCGTCGTCGTCGTCGTCCTCGTCGTCGGGCTCGGACTCCGTCTCGGCGACGACCGCCGGCTCGTCCTCGTCATCCTCGTCCTCGTCGTCGACGGCGAGCAGCGGCGCGGCGACCTCCGGAAGCGGTTTGTCGCCGTTGCGCTGTGCCTCGGCGAGGAGCGCCGTCAGCGTGCCCGACAGGGCGTCGACCTGGTGGGGGTTCAGCAGCGCGCCGTCGGCGAGGCGCGGCTCGTCGTCGGACAGCACGCGCTCGAGGCCGAGCATGAGCGAGTAGCGCCGCCGCCACCCCGGCGAGGGGTACTTCGCGCCCGCATCGATCTCCGCCAGCGCAGCCTCCAGCGCCCTGCGCCGTGCCGTCCCCGGTGCGAGCGCGTCCTCGACGGTCTCCCCAGGGTGCACGAAGCCTTCACGGGTGAACTTCTCGGCCCATGAGATCACCTCGGGATTGGGAACGGACGCGACCACTGTGGCCACTGGCGTGGGATCAGCCAAGATCGGCTTCCTGCTCGGACATGGTGGGATCGCATAACACACGTCGTCGGCGATCCGGGAAACCGGGACAAGCCCGGTCGAGTGGGGCGAGGCGGCCTCCCTCAGAGATCGGTCCTCACCCGCGACAATGCAGCATAGCGGACAAGCGCCGTCTGCCAACCTGTGCGCGTGCGAACGCCGGCCATGGTCCTCGGAGGGCTCGCCCTCGGCGCCGCGCTCGTCATCGGCATCCTCCAGGCGGGCGGTTCGACGGACACGCAGAAGGCGGGGGCGCTGTCGCGGGCACAGGTCGCCAAGCCGCTGCCCGCGGCGCCGCCCGCGCTGGCGGCGCTGCGCCGCCGCGTCAGCGAGATCAGCGGCGGAGGCACGAAGGCCTTCGACGCCCAGCTGCGCGCGCTGCGCGGCCATCCCGTCGTCGTCAACGCGTGGGCGTCGTGGTGTCACCCGTGCGAGTTCGAGTTGCCGTTCTTCCAGCGCCAGGCCGTGCGCCGCGGCGCGAAGGTCGCGTTCGTCGGCCTCAACGTGCAGGACGCCCGCTCCAACGCGCGCCGGATGGCGGCGCGCTACCCGCTGCCCTACCCCACGATCGCCGATCCCGACGGGAAGATCGTCAAGCGCTTCCGCGCGGTGGGACTGCCGGTGACGATCTTCTACGACGCCGCGGGCAAGCGGCAGCTGGTCCACCAGGGCGTGTTCGCCTCCGAGCAGGACCTCTCCGCGGCGATCGAACGCTACGCGCTGAAGTAACGGCTGGGGGGCGCGTGGCGCGCGCCTGCCAAGGCGTCATGATGGAGCGCCGCGTTGCCTGAGATCCGCATCGACCCGCTGACCGGCCTGCGCACGATCGTCGCGCCCGACCGCGCGGGCCGCGCCGGAGGCGAGCTCGTCGTGACGCCGCCCGAGCCGATCGACCCCGACGACGATCCGTTCGCCCCCGGCCACGAGGACCGGACGCCGCCCGAGCTGCATGCGCTGCGCCCCGGCGGCGGCGAGCCGGACGGGCCGGGATGGACCGTGCGGGTCGTCCCGAACCTCCATCCCGCGCTGACGCCGGACGGCCCCGAGCCGCCGCGCGACACGAAGCCCGACCTGTTCGTCGCGCGCCCCGCCCGCGGCAGCCACGAGCTGATCGTCAACTCGCCCGAGCCCGTCCAGTCGCTCGCCGAGCTTCCCGTCGAGCAGGTCGCCACGGCCGTCGACGTGTGGCGCGAGCGGATGCGCGCCCACGACGGCGCGGCCTACCAGCACCTCAGCGTCAACGAGCGGCGCGAGGCCGGGGCGTCGCTGCCCCACACGCACGCGCAGCTCTTCGCGCTGGACTTCGTCCCGGCGGGCGTCGCGCGCGAGCGCGAGCGCTTCGGCGCCTACGCGACGCGCACGATGGGATTCAACCTGCTGGCCGACGTCGTCCAGGAGGAGGTCCGCCGCCGCGAGCGGGTCGTCGCGATCGACGACGAGGCCGTGCTCCTGTGCCCCTACGCGTCGCGCTTCGCCTTCGCGCTCATGCTCGCGCCGCGGCGCGGCCGCCCGCGCTTCCAGGACGACGGGCCGACCGGAGCCGCGCTGCTGCACGACGGGCTCGCCCGGCTGGCGCGCCGCTTCGGCACCAGCCCGCCGCTGAACCTGTGGGTGCGCACCGCGCCGCGCGACGCCGAGTACTTCTCCTGGCGCATCGACATCGTGCCGCGGCTGACCCCCCTCGGCGGGCTCGAGCTCGGCACCGCCGTGCACGTCAACGTCGTCGCGCCCGAGCAGGCCGCCGCGGAGCTGCGCGACGCGTAGGGGTCCGCCGGCCTGCGCGGTGGTGCGCTCCCGCGAGTTCGCACTTTGACCGCTATAGACGGCTCACCTGCGAACGCGTGGCCGGGATCCCGCTCCCTCCGGGTCTCGCCCCCTCATCCTGTATCGATGCAGTTCGCCAACCGTGCGCCCGCGCCCTGAACGCCGGTGCTCGCGCTCGCCCTCGCGATTGCCGCGGCCATCGCTGCCGGCGCCGGCGCGGAGCGCCGGTTCGGCGAGCGTGCCGAGGTGCTGACGCACCGGCTGCTCGACGCGATCCTCTACGTCGCGCTGCCGTTCATCGCGTTCTTCGTGCTCGCCCGCGCGGACTTCGCCGCGGGCAACGGGATCGGCCTCGTGCTCGCGTACGTCGTGCACGCGGTCGTCGGCCTGGCGGCGTGGGCGATCGCCGCGCGCGTGCTGCACCTCAGCCCGCGCGCCACGGCCACGGTGATCGTCACCACGATCATGGCCAACACGGGCTTTCTCGGCGCGCCGCTCGTCAACGCGCTGCTCGGCCACGACGAGCTCGGGGCCGCGATCACCTACGACGTGCTCGTCAGCGGCCCGATGTTCTTCGTCGTCGCGTTCGCGGTCGCGGCGGCGTTCACGACGCGCGGGGAGCCGGCCGTCGCACGACTGCGCGCGTTCGTCACCCGCAACCCGCCGCTCGTCGCGGTCGTCGCGGGGCTGCTCGCCCCCGACTCGCTCGCACCGGACGTGCTCGTCGACATCGCGCGCGCCGGGATCATCGGCCTCGCTCCGGTGGGCTTCTTCGTCGTCGGCGTCCAGCTCGCGGCCGAGGCGCGCGGCACGTCGCTGCGCCTCACCCCGCCGGTCGCGGTCGTGGTCGCGCTGCGCATGGTCGTCGCGCCGCTGCTCCTGCTCGGGCTCGCCGCGCTCACCGTCGACGTCCCGGACGCGTACCTCGTTCAGGCCGCGATGCCGGTCGGCGTCAACACGCTCGTCGTCGCGCACGCGTATGGCCTGGACCGGGCGATCGCGGCGAGCGCGCTGGCCTGGTCGACGGCGCTCGCGCTCCTCGCCGGCCTCGTCGTGGCGCTCGTCTGAGGGGTGCTGCGGGTAAACGCGCGCCAGCGGCCCCATCCATACGATCCCGCGCATGGCACGAATCGGACTTCTCACCGGCGGAGGCGACTGCCCCGGGCTCAATCCCGTCATCCGCGCGGTCGTGCGCAAGGGCATCACCGTCCACGGTCACGAGATCTTCGGCTTCCGCAAGGGCTGGAAGGGCGTTCTCGAGAACGACGCGATCGAGCTGACGCTCGAGAACACGAGCGGCATCCTGCATAAGGGCGGCACGATCCTCGGCACGTCGCGCACGAACGTCTACAAGGTCGACGGCGGCGAGGCGAAGGTGCTCGCCTCGCTGCGGGAGCGCGGCATCGACGTGCTCATCCCGATCGGCGGCGACGACACGCTCGGCGTCGCGCGCAAGCTCTTCGCGGCGGGCTTCCCCACGGTCGGCGTGCCGAAGACGATCGACAACGACCTCGACGCGACGGACTTCACGTTCGGCTTCCAGACGGCCGTGCAGATCGCCACCGAGGCGATCGACCGGCTGCACTCGACGGCCGAGTCGCACGACCGCGTCATCGTCTGCGAGGTCATGGGCCGCGACGCGGGCTGGATCGCGTGCTACTCGGGTCTCGCCGGCGGCGCCGACGTCATCCTCGTGCCCGAGCGCCCGTTCGACGTCGACGACGTCTGCAACCACATCCGCCACCGCTACGAGACGACCGGCAAGACGTTCGCGATCGTCGTCGTCGCGGAGGGCGCGACCCGCTCCGACGGCAGCGAGGCGGCGACGGCGGCCGACTCGGTCGACTCGTTCGGCCACGCCCGCCTGGGTGGAATCGCCTTCGAGCTCGAGCAGGAGATCGAGGAGCGCACCGGCTTCGAGAGCCGCGCGACCGTGCTCGGCCACATCCAGCGCGGCGGATCGCCGGTCGCATTCGACCGCGTGCTCGGCACGCGCTTCGGGGTCGCCGCGATCGACGCCGCCTCCAGCGAGCAGTTCGGCATGATGACCGCGCTGCGCGGCACGGCGATCGAGCTCGTCCCGCTCGACGAGGCGCTGAAGGAGCCCAAGCTGCTCGACCCCGAGCTCTTCGCCACGGCCGAGGTCTTCTTCGGCTGAGCATCGATGCGGGCGCTTGTGCAGCGCGTCCGGCGGGCCTCGGTCCGGGTCGACGGCGAGCTCATGTCGGAGATCGGGCCCGGGCTGCTCGTGCTGCTCGGCATCACGCACGACGACGACGAGGCGCGCGCCGACAAGCTCGCCGAGAAGGTCCGCGCTCTGCGCGTCTTCCCGGACGCCGACGGGCGGATGAACGAGCCGCTCGGCGACCGCGAGGTGCTCGTCGTCAGCCAGTTCACGCTGTACGGCGACACGCGCAAGGGCAACCGCCCCTCGTACGTCGCCGCGGCTCCGGCGGCGATCGCCGAGCCGCTGTACGAGCGCTTCCGCGCGCGGCTGAACGCCAAGGGCGGGCGCTTCGGCGCGCACATGGACGTCGCGCTCGTCAATGACGGACCGGTAACCCTCCTGCTCGAAGCCTGAGCCGGGCACGGCGCCACTGGCCATACGTTCGATTGCCGTGGCGCCCCGCTGCCCCCATGATCCCGGACCTGGCGTGACAGTCCGGGGGCGGACGCGCGACTTCATTGCGACGATTGGTCGGCAACGTGAAGACGGTCGAGGTCCTGCTGGTGGAGGACGGCGCGATTGACGCACAGGTCACAGCGCACATGCTCGCCACGAGCCGCGCGTTGCACTTCGACGTCACGCTCGCCGTCTCGCTCGCCGAGGCGCTCGCGCGCGTCGCCGAGCGGCGCTTCGACGTGATCCTGCTCGACCTCGGGCTGCCCGACGCGTCGGGGCTCGACGGCCTCCACGCGCTGCGACCGGTGGCGCCCGAGGCGACCGCGATCGTCGTGCTCAGCGCGCTCGCGGAGGAAGAGATCGCGTTGAGCGCGCTCGAGGCGGGGGCGGAGGACTACCTCACGAAGGAGAACGTCCACAGCGACGGCCTCCAGCGCTCGCTGAAGTTCGCCCTCGCGCGGCGCGCGGGCGAGCTCGCTCAGCGCCGGCTGGATGCGATCCAGTCATCCGACGACGCGATCGTCGAGTACGACGCCGACGGGACGATCACGAGCGCGAACGCGGGCGCGCAACGGCTCTACGGCCACCCCGCCGAGCGGCTGGCCGGCCAGCCCGCCGAGCTGCTGATCGCGCGCGACAGCCGCGACCTCGAGCGCGCGCTCCTCGCGCGCGTGCTCGCCGGTGAGCACATCGACCAGTTCGAGACCCGGCGCGTGCACGACGACGGCTCGGTCGTGCACGTCTCGCTCAGCATGACGCTCGTCACCGACCGCGACGGCGCCCCGGTCGGCGTGTCGACGATCGCGCGCGACATCACCGAGCGCGTGCGCGCCGCCGAGGCACTGCAGGCCGCCGAGGAGCGCTTCCGCATGGCCTTCGACGAGTCGCCGATCGGCATGGCGCTCATCGGCCTCGACGGGTGCTTCGAGCGCGTCAACGACGCGCTGCTGGGAATCACCGGCCACCCGCGCGAGGCGCTGGAGGGGCACAGGGTCCAAGCATTCGGCGACCCCGCCGACGCCGGCTGCGACGGGGCCGCCGCGCGCGAGCTGCTCGCCGGCCGGCGCGCGCACTACGACTGCGAGCGACGCTACGTGCATTGCGCCGGCCACCCGATCGACGTCGCGCTGAGCGCGACGTGCCTGCGCGACGCACACGGCGAGCCGCTGCACTTCCTCGGCCAGATCCAGGACGTGACCGACCGCCGCCGCTTCGAGCAGCGCCTCCAGCACATGGCCGACCACGACCCGCTCACGGGGCTG
Organism: Solirubrobacteraceae bacterium; assembly: GCA_050696955.1. Lineage (GTDB taxonomy): Bacteria > Actinomycetota > Thermoleophilia > Solirubrobacterales > Solirubrobacteraceae > CADCVQ01. The sequence continues at coordinate 8,181 of JBOGYT010000304.1, forward strand.
CTCAACCGGCGCGCGTTCGAGCACGAGCTGCGTGGCCAGGTGGCGCGCAACGAGCGCTACGGCGTAGAGGGCTCGGTTCTGATCGTCGACCTCGATCACTTCAAGTACTGCAACGACACGCTCGGCCACCGCGCCGGCGACGAGCTGCTCGTCCGCGTCGCCCGGGGCCTGCAGGAGCGCGTGCGGGCCACCGACGTGCTCGCGCGGCTCGGGGGCGACGAGTTCGCGGTGCTGCTCACGCGCGAGGGCATCGAGGCGGCGCGCGAGGTCGCGGCGATCGCGATGGAGAGCATCCGCGGCGAGGACGGCGTCTCGCTGCACGGCAACCCCTACGCGCCGACTGCCAGCATCGGGGTCGCGACGTTCGATCAGGAGCGCGATCTCGGCGCTGAGGGCGTGCTCGTCAACGCCGACCTGGCCATGTACGAGGCCAAGCAGGCGGGCCGCGACTGCGTCGCGTTCTACCGGCCCGGCAAGGCGGCCGGCGTGCGCGGGCGCGGGCGGGTGAAGTGGGTCGAGGAGATCCGTGGGGCGCTCGCGGAGGAGCGTTTCATGCTGCTCGCGCAGCCGATCGTCGACCTGCGCGGTGGGCGGGCCGATCGCTTCGAGCTGCTGCTGCGCATGCGTGACCGCGAGGGCGACCTGATCGCGCCCGGCACCTTCCTCCACATCGCCGAGCGCCTGGACCTCATCCAGGAGATCGACCGTTGGGTCGTCGGCCGCGCGACCGACATGCTCGCCGCGCATCCTTCGCTGAAGCTCGAGGTCAACCTGTCGGGCAAGTCGCTCGGCGCGCACCACCTGCTCGAGCAGATCGAACGCGACCTGCGGTCCAAGCAGATCGAACCCAACCGCCTGACGTTCGAGATCACCGAGACGACCGCCGTCGCGAACATCGCTCCTCGCCCGCGAGTTCTCCGCGCGCCTGTCCCAGCTCGGCTGCGAGTTCGCGCTCGACGACTTCGGCTCGGGCTTCGGCTCCTTCTACTACCTCAAGCACCTGCCGTTCGACTTCGTGAAGATCGACGGGGAATTCGTGGAGAAGAGCCCCGTGAACTATGGCGACCGGTTGATCCTCAGCTCGATCGTCGACATCGCGCGTGGACTCGGCAAGAAGACGATCGCGGAGTTCGTCGCCAGCGAGGAGATCATGCAGGTGTGCCGGGACCAAGGCGTCGACTACGCGCAGGGCTTCCACATCGGCCGCCCGCAGCCGCTGGCCGAAGTGTTGACTGCTCTCAGCTCACGCTGACCGAGTGCACCGGCGGCAGGTTCGCGGCCGCCTCGAACCACGTCGCGCCCGCGTCGCCGGAGCCGTAGAG
>JBOGYT010000305.1:0-6892 GCA_050696955.1 Solirubrobacteraceae bacterium
GGGTGGCCCGTCGAGCCGGCGGGCCACCCCAGGTCAGTGGGCTGCAGCACGTGTCTCGCAGGGACTGCTGCGCCCGCGCTCGTGCCCAACCGAGCTCGGGGGCCGTCGGTTGTGCACGCACTGAGTATTCGTGCTGGCACGCCGGTCGTGGGCTGTGACGCCCAGGTTCTCGCGGTTTGCACACATTTGCGGGCCTAGCCGGTCCAGAAGCTCTCGCGAAGTGCGCCGCCAACCGCGCGTCGGGGGTAGCGCGCGCTTGGCAAGCCAAGGTGTGACAAGTGCACTGGTGTGGGGCCTGCATCGGTGCAAAGGCATCCTCACCGGGTATCTCAGAGGCCGCTGGCATCGGCCATTTGACTATCCGCATCACACGCAGCCTCCTAGCGCGTGTCAGGGAGTGCAGCTCCAAAAGGCAAACCCGTCGCGAGGCGGGGGCGCAAAACCCCGGGGCCTCCACAGGATGGAGGTCGCCCAGTTGCCAGGAGTCGTTAACCATGAATCGCAGCTATCTAGCCGCTGGCGCGGTCCTCGCGTCACTCGCTTTACCCGCCGTGGCGTCTGCCAACAGCGCGAGCTCCTCCGCGCACGTGCGCGCGGAGGTCAAGGCGTCCGCCAAGGCGTTTGGCAAGGTGCCGGCGCTCGCGAACGCGAGGCTTGACCGGCCGACCGCGGTCAAGCTCAAAGTCGGTCTTCGTGCGTTGCGCAGCGCCGCGCGCAGAACGGATCGGCTGCGGCGCGGCGCGCACGGAAAGCGGGCACTGGCTCGCGTGGTGCGCGCCGAGCGACTCGTCGGCGCGTCGGCGGACGCGAGCGCGGGTCTGCTGGCCACCGTCGTCGGCGACGCCGACGCGGCCGTCCAGCTCGACGTGGCGCAGGCCATCTCGAGTCTCCTCACGATCCACCAGCAGGTGATCGACGGGCTTGCCGCGACGCTGCAGGAGGCCACAGGAGCCGTCGCTGTCCTCGCGACCAACGCGATCGCCGAGCTCAGCGGCACGGCTCAGATCGTGCTGAACGCGATCAGCACGGTTCTGACATCCGCCGTCGACGTCTCGGCCCAGGCGCTCGGGGTACTCAACTCGGCGCTCGAGCTCGCGACGCACGCGCTGAGCACCAGCCTCGCGATCCTGCAGACGCTTACCGGTGAGGCGTCGGGTGCGGTGCAGGTCAGCGTCACGGCGGCGCTCGGGCTCGTGACCTCGGTGCTCACACAGACCCAGGCCACGCTGCAGTCGCTCGTCGGCACCCTCGCGGGCGTCGCCACCGACGCCGTCGGCGCGATCGTGCTCCCGACGCTCAGCGGGCTGCTGGGCTCGCTCAGCCTGACGCTGTCAGGCGAGGCGAGCGCCGGGTAGGCCGCACAGCCAGACCAGGGCGGGGCGGCCCCGATTCGGCGGGGCCGCTCGCCGCCAGCCACGACTCGCGTGCGCACAGGACGGGCGGCAGTGCCCGTCGTGCGTACTGACACATAACGATCGCACCCCCCGAAAGGGCACCCCCGTCGCGAGACGGGTCCGCAACGCCACGGGACTCTCTGAGTCGGCCGGGCTACCGAAAGGGTCGGGTGGTGCGCCCGACCTGGAGGTCGCATGTTCTCGCTTCGAAGGATGAGCGTCCCTGTCCTGCTGGGGCTCATGACCGCCTGCATCATTGGCGCACTGGCGCCCGCCAACTCGCACGCCGCCGCGCTATCCCTGACCCCGCGCAGTCAACTCGCGCGCCCCGGTCAGCTCGTGTCGCTGGGTCTGACCGCGCCGAATGCCGGTCGCTGCCAGTTGCGCGTCGACGCGCGCCGAATGCGGGTCACGCTGACCGGCTCGGGAGCGTTCGTGATCCGAGCGCGCGTGTCACGTCGCGCCCGTGCCGGCACGCATCGGCTGTCGCTGCGCTGCTCGACACAGCGCAGGGGCGCCGTCATACGGGTCGCGCGCCGCAGCTCGAACCGCAACTCGCGCGGACCGCTGTTCCGCGGTCGGCTGAACATCAGCGCCGCGCAACAGACGGCGCCGCCGCGCGCGCCCGCCACCCGCCCGATCAGCGTGAACACGGCGCCGTTCGCCCGCCCGATCCTGCCGGCCACCGCACAGGCACAACAGTGGTGGCAGAGCTACCAGTCGATGGTCGTGACATCGTTTCGCAACGGGCAGTGCACCGACTGGGCGCAACGCCGGCGCCCGGACATCGTGCAGAACGGGTACATGCGCCGCTACGACCTGTTCGGGTCCGACAACGTCATCACCAGCTGGGATGCGAAATATTGGGTGCAGCACGCCGTCCAAGCGGGCCTCGCGGTAGCCCATACCCCGGTCGTCGGCGCGATCATGGTCACGGCGCCGGGCGCCTACGGCGCCGGCGCGACGGGACACGTCGCCGTCGTCGAAACGGTCGACTCGAACGGCGCTTTCGCGATCACCCAGATGCACGCTCCGAACGTCGGCCAAGTGACGTGGCAGACCTACAGTGCCACGGCCGCAGCAGCGATCGCCACCAATCCCGCAGTCACGTTCATCCTCTAGCTGCTGTCCGGTCGAGGATGACAATCTGTGCGTTCACGTCGTCGGTATCAGGTGAACCGGCGCGGAGTGGGTTTTGGGGAGGTTTTCCTCGAGAATCGATCCCTTCTCGGCACGCGCCATCGTGCCGACTCGACGTGCGATCCGCTGAAGCGCGGCCCGCTCAAGTGTGTGATGCATCGGTCGATGCGAAGGCCGTGCTCGCCAAGCGAACCTCAGCGATGTGGAACGGATGGGCAGGCGATTGTGGCGTGCGCGTGCCCGGCGCGGGCGTGTTCTGCGGTTCGGAGCTCACGCCTGACCGTGCACGCAACGACGCACCCGCGGAGGGGGCGGTCGTGACAGCGCACGCGCCGCTCGTCGATTTCGTCAGAACGCTTCGCGGGGACTTGGACAACCAGCGCCAGGGTCTGTCGAAGAGCGATCTCGCAGGAACTGGGCCGGCGCCGCGTACCCACGGGCAGCTTCTCGTCGTCGACGACGACATCGAGGTGCGGCGCCTGCTGACCGCGATCCTCTCGGAGGCGGGCCACGACGTCCGTGATGTCGCCAGCGCACGTCAAGCTCGTCACGCGCTCGAGCACGAGACGATCGCCCTGTTGATCAGCGAGGTGAGCCTGCCAGGCGAGACAGGGCTTGACCTCATGCGCTTTGCGAGGTGCGCGCAGCCCGACATCGCCATCGTGTTGATCAGCGCGCTGGACGATCCGGGCATCGCGCGGGTGGCCATCGACCACGGCGCCTACGGGTATCTCAGCAAGCCCCTCGGCGCGTCAGCGGTCCTGATCGGCGTGATGAACGCGCTGCGGCGGCGAGACCTCGAGGCACGGGAGCACGCTGCGCGCGAGGACACAGCGCTGGCGGTGAGGCTGCGCGAGCGCGCCCTGTCTGAGGCGCTCGAACCACTCGAGCGAGCCGCCGAGCACAGTCAGCGACTGCAAGCGGAAACGCTCTATCGCTGGGCTCGCATGGCCGAGCACCGAGATCCGGGCATCGGCAGCCACCTCAAGCGCATGAGCCGCTACTGCGCCGTACTGGGCGACAGGTTGGGGCTGCACGCAGAATCGCTCCAGCGCGCCAGCCTCCTGCACGACGTGGGGAAGATCGCGATCGCCGACGGCATCCTGCTCAATCCGGGGCCGCTGACGGCTGACGAGCGTCTGGCGGTCGAGAGTCATGCGGAGTTCGGCTACGAGATGCTGCGCGGGTCCTCCAGCGGGCTGCTCGATCTCGCTGCGTTGATCGCGAGGCACCACCACGAAAGATTCGATGGCAGTGGATATCCCGCAGGGCTGTCCGGGGCGGATATTCCACTGGTCGCAAGAATCGCGGCCGTCGCCGATGTCTTCGACGCGTTGACGTGCGAGCGTGTCTATCGCTCCGCGTGGTCGATCAAGGCAGCCGTCGCTTGGATGAAACGCGCGCGCGGGGGGCACTTCGATCCGTGCGTGGTCGACGCGCTCCTGTCATCGCTGGACGAGATCCTGGCAATCCGCGACAGCGTCGCCCGCGCGTAACGCGACATGCCGACCGAGCTTTTCGTCGCCGGGAATCGTCGGCCCGTGCCGCTGAAAACCACCGCGAACGAGCGCGCCGGCGCGTCGAGCCAGGGCCGCCTGGAGGCACGGCAGCGCGAAGCGCCGTATCTGGAAGCGCTCGGCCGTTATGTCGCCAGGCGGGCGGGACGCTTCCACGTTCCGGCGCACAAGGGCGGCCCCGGCGCCCCGCCGCGCCTGGCCGACTACTTCGGTGACGGACTTGCGCTCGACATCCCGCTGTGCATCGACGGGATCGACATCGGTGCCGAACCCACGCCGCGGCAGCAGGCCGAGGTGCTGGCGGCACGGACCTGGGCGGCGCGCCGGACATGGTTTCTTGTCAACGGCGCCTCCGAGGCGAGCCACGTCACGTGCCTCGCCCTGGCCGAGGCGGGCGGGCGCGTCATCGTCCAGCGCAACGTGCATTCGAGCACCGTCCACGGGCTCGTCCTGTCAGGGGTGCGGCCGGTGTTCGTGGCGCCGGAGCTCGACCTGGAGCTCGGCATCGCTCATTGCCTGGGTCCGCAGGCGCTGGCGGCTGCGCTCGACGCGACGCCCGACGCGGTCGCGGCCTTCGTCGTCTCTCCGACGTACTTCGGTGCGGCGGCGGATATACGGGGGCTCGCGCGGGTCTGTCACGCCCGTGGCCTGCCGCTGATCGTCGACGAGGCATGGGGCGCCCACTTCCATTTCCACGAACGCCTGCCCGAGGACGCACTGAAGGCCGGCGCCGATCTCGTCATCTCGGGGACGCACAAGCTCATCGGCAGCCTGGGCCAGTCGGCGATGCTGCACCTCGGCGCGCGCGAGTGGCCGCAGCTCGGCGAGGCGCGTCTGTCGCGCATGCTCGGCCTCGTGGGCTCCACGAGCCCGAGCTCGCTGCTGCTGGGATCGCTCGACGCCGCGCGAGCGCACGTCGCTGTCAACGGCGCTGACCTCATCGACGCGGCGCTGGCGGACATGGACGTGCTCAAGCGCGAGATCCGCGACATCGACGGGCTCGATGTACTTGACGAGCGGCTGGTCGGCAGCCACGCGATCGCCGCGTACGACCCGCTGAGGCTGGCGATCGACCTCGGCGACGCTACCTGCGATGGCCCGGCGCTCGCGGCGGCGCTGCTGCGGATCGCCGACATCAACCTCGAGGTCGTCACCGAGCGAGTCCTGGTGGCTCACGTCGGCATCGCCGAGCCGGTCCGCGACCATGCTCGGCGGCTCGTCGGCGCGCTGCCATACGCCCTCGACCTGGCGGCCGCCTCGCCCACGCGCCGCGCTGCCGGCGCGCTCCCGCCGCCGCCGGTGTTCGGCGTGTCGACGATGGCGCCGCGCGACGCCTTCTTCGCCGCGCATGACCACGTCTCGCTCGCAGACACTGCCGGTCGCATCAGCGCGGACTCGATCGTGGTCTATCCGCCAGGCATCGCCACTGTCCTCCCGGGCGAGCGCTTCACCCGCGAGCTCAGCGACTACCTCGCCGAGATGGAGGCCCGCGGTGGCTGCCTGAAAGGCACGTGGAACGCAGCGGCGGGCACCGCGACGGTCATGGCACGAGACGTTCGGAGATCGGATGACAGCTGAGCCGCTTCAGTCCGTCTTCTATGAGTTCCCCGCCCGGGCCTACCTCGAGAAGTACTACAGCGCGGTGGGCCCCGAGAACGCGGCGTTCATGCGCTCCATCACGGAGTACCTGGCGCCACGATCGGTGCCGACCGACACGGTGATCGAGGTCGCCGGCGGACCGTGCCTGTATGCGCTCATGTCGATCATGGCCGCACGGGGCCGCCCCTTCCGGCATCTCACCTTCACCGACATCGGGTGGAAGAACCTGCGGGAGGTCGAAAGCTGGCTGCACGACTACCCCGACCAGTTCGACTACGCGCCGCTGCTGGACTGGCTGCTTGCCGACACCGGCGTCCGCCCGAGTCGGATAACGCGGTCGCTGCGCGCCTCGACGTGGGAGCTCGTCGAGTTCGACTGGCGCCGACCGGTACCCGACGCGTGGCGACGCAGCTACGACGTTGTCTCATGTCACTTCTTCGCCGAGTCGGCGACGAACAGCGAGTACGAGCTGATCGCGTTCTTGGGCAAGCTCCGGCGCCTCGGGCGACCGGGCGCGACGCTGCTGGCCTCATTCATGTGCAGGTCCGCCGGTTACACGATCGGTCAGCGCGACTTCCCGGCCTTCTCGATCGACGAGCGCAGCATCCTTGGCTACCTCGAGCGGGCGGGCATCGTGCTCGAAGACAGTGAGCTGCGCACGGTCCCGTGTGAGGACCCGTCAGCGAATCCTGGGTATGACGCGCTTCTGTTCGTGGGCGGGCGAACTGCGAGTCAGGAAGCGTCCATCAACACGTTGCGGTTTCGGCACCGTCTCGCGGCGCCCAGCGCCACCCGATTGCTCGCCAGTACAACCCGTACTGCCCGCGGAATCATGCGGCCCTGGGTGTCCACGATCCGGCACCGCAAACCTGCAACGTGTTCGAGGACGCTTCCTCAGCACAACATTACGTAAGGAATCGCTCAGCCATCCACCGTCGCGTCCGCCGCTGTCGTGCCTTCGTCTACCAGTTGGAGCCGGCGTTCATCGTTCAGACGCATATTCCGAAGCATGGACCATGGCAGTGCGAGCATCGACGAGTCGCGCATTGCCGCTTGCGTGCGGTGCCGGCCGGCGGACCACCCGGCTGGTGCGTGCCGGCACGGTTGCCCTCGTAGGTGCGTGGGCGCTGTACCTGCTGTACGTCATCACCCCGGCGTGGGGTATCGATGCGGACACCTTCGTCAAGACGTGGCTGTTCAGCGGGGTGCTGGTCGCTGCCGCCGCGGTCTGCCTCACGCGGG
>JBOGYT010000306.1:0-5868 GCA_050696955.1 Solirubrobacteraceae bacterium
GCGCCGGAATGCGCCGACTTGCCGTGCGCGAGCACCTGCAGCGTCCCGGCCGCCTTGCGCTTGACGACGACCGCCTCGTCGCCCTCGGCCGTGAGCTCGCCGCCCTCGAAGCACAGGCACGCGTCGAAGCCGGCGAAGCGCTCGGTGTGGACGAAGTCGCCCGCCCGCCACTCCTCGTCGCAGACGAGCAGCAGCGCCACCTCGGCGAACGTCTCGGTGCGGGCCGCCAGCGCCCGCAGCACGCCGAGCGACAGCACGACGCCGCCCTTCATGTCCACCGAGCCCGAGCCGAGCAGCCGCGCGCCGTCGCGCTTCAGCGGCCGGTGCTCGTCGTGCGCGACGACCGTGTCGACGTGTCCGACGAGCACGACCCGACCGCTGCCGGTGCCCGCCACGCGCATGATGCGGTCGTCGGCGTGATCGGCCGAGGAGCACGGCGCGCGCTCGATCGCGGCGCCCTTCGGCGCGAGCGCGGCGGCGATCGCGAGCGCCTCCTCGGCGCCGTCGACGTCGCCCGACGGCGACGAGATCGCCACGAGCCGCACGAGTTCCTCCGGCGCGCGCGCTGCGATGGCCTCCGCGGCCTCGGCGATCCAGTCCTGCATGCGGGCGTTTCTATCGCACGTCGGCCGCTGGGAGCGGCCACAGGGCGCGACGATGGCCGGGTTCAGCGGTAGGACGCCTCGGGGATCCGGGCGAGCTCGGAACGTCGAAGTCGGTGCCGGCTGAGCCGTAGAACTGCTGAAAGCTCATGATGAGCGGTCGCCAGGCATCGGGATCGATGTGATCGGGCTCGGCAGGATGTCCTCGTCGCGTGGACGCGCTCCACGGCCACTTCGACGGCGACGGCGCCGCCGCGGGGCCCGACGGCGTGAACGTCGCGCAGCGTGGCCTCCATCTGCACCGGGCACTCGGCGACACGCGGCGGTTCCACGAGGTCGGCGTCAACCGGGGTCAACCCGGCTTCGGTGAACTTGTCGGCGACGTGGCGGTAACCGCGCCGGCGCGTGGCCTCGGGGATGGGGTTCGAGCCGGTGGTGCGAGCGATGCGGTCGTTCTCGGTGCTGATGAGGACCACCGGCGTGCCGAAGTACAGGATCGGGGATCTGTGACGGTGTGCATGCGTAGAGAACGCGCGCGGGCGCGCGGCCGTGAGATCGCGATGCTCAGGCGGCCACGAGCGCGGCCGGTGCGTTGGACCTGGTCGACGACGACGTGCTCGACGGGAAGCGCGCACGGCGCGGTGGACGAATCTCACAGCCGGGCCGTCAGCCCTTCTTCGGCGCCTTGAGCGTGAGCTTCGTGGTGAAGGTCTTGCCGCCGAGCGTGGCGGTCACGACGAAGCGCAGCTTCCGTGCCTTCTTGAGCGCCTTGAGGCTCTTGCTCGACAGCTTGAGCTTGACCTTCACCTTGCCCGCCGCCGATGGGGTGAACGACTTCGCGGCGATCGTCATGAACCGTATCCTGGCGCCGATCTTGACCTTCTTCGTGCTCTTGAGGCCGATCTTGCCGGGACGCAGCGCAGTGGCCGTGAACGAGTAGCTGAAGCGGCCCGTCCTCGAGACTCGCAGGCTCTTCGCTGACGCGGCAAACGACACCGACGCCGACGCGGCCGGCGGTGGCGGTGGTGGAGCCGGCGGAGGCGGAGGCTGGACGGGGCAGGCGCCGTGCGTCGTCACGTTCGCCGGACACCCGTCCTGCGTCACGTCGCCGTACCCGTCGTGGTCAGCGTCGGGCTCGATATCGGCGTCGTACAGAAACGCGCCCGCGGTGGCCCCGGAGAGCGTCGCCGGCGATCCGACCGGCGCGTCGTTGGCGTTCGCGTACGTCGCTCCCGCAGGCGTCGTCAGGAACGTGGCCTGGATGGCGAACGGCGGTGGCACGAACGCGACGTAGCCGCCGGCCTTGATCGGCAGCCGCGTCGGGAACGTCCACAGGGCCTCGTCGGCGGGGATCGTGACGGTGGCCGACGTGCGCGCGAACGTGTAGCCGCCGCCGGACGCCGGCTCGAGGATGGCGATGTGGTACTCGCCGGCTGTCGGCGCCTGCAGGCGCCAGCGCACGACGACGCCGTCGGCCGCCGGGCTCGTCGAGCTGCCGCCGCTCGTGAGCTGGACGCGCGCACAGGCGTAGCCGCACGAGAAGCCGACCCGCTTGTAGGGACCCTGGAGGTTGCTCCCGAACAGGGCGCCCGAGCACGCGGTCGTCGCATGCGCCGCGTCGCCGAGGCACAGGTCCTGCGAGCCGTCGCCGTAGCCGTCGTGGTCGACGTCGTGCTCGAACCGCGCCGAGATGTTCACGCGCAGGTTGGCAAACGCCGTGCCGACCGCGTCCTGCCCGACGGCGGGACCGGGGTCGCTCGAGTCCGTTGCCGCGGTGTCGCTCGCCGTCGTCGTCGCTGCGTACACGTGCGGCGTCTCGCCGATGAACGCCCCGGTGTGGAACTTCGCGCCGAGGACGTCGCCCGCCGCCGCCGGGGTGCGGTCCCAGAACGTCTGCGTGGTCGACGGCGTCGCGGGGTCGAGGACGGCCTGCGCGCTTTCGCTCATCACGCGCGCGTGGGTCGCGTCGCCGAGCCGGAACGTGCGCGCCCACATCCACTCCCCGCCGATCGTGGCGATCGACGAGCCCTTGCGCACGCTGAAGCGCGTGAACACGCCGTCGTAGGGGAACGTGTACGCCCCGGCCGGGTTGGTGGTCCGCTGCACGGCGCTGCACACGGCCGGGCAGCCGCCGTTGAACTCGCCGGGCGCAACCGCTCCGACCGTGGTGAACACGGGCGCCGCGCCGGCCGGCGCGGCGACGGCGCACGCCAGTGCCACCGCCGCAGCGACGAGGGCCATCGAGCGGCGCAGGAGACCACGCACCGACCGAGTCTCCCAGCCGACCCCGCCCGTGCCTATCGTAGATTCGGCTGCTCGCCGCGATACTGGTGGTAGGGGTCATACATCAGGAGTGGGGGCCGTATGAGCAGGATCCGGCGTCTGTTCGGCAGTTTCGGGGTTGCCGTGCTGGTGCTCGTGGGTGTGGTGCCGGCGACGCCTGCGCTCGCGGCCACGTTCACGCACTACGGGCCGCCGAACGCTGGGGCCTGAGCGCTCACCGGACACTCGGTGGCCGGCGGCGCGGGAACGCTGCCGAACGAGTACCCGGCTCCGAAGCCGTGGGACCAGCCGGCCGGCGACTACTGCACGGCGTACAAGTTCGCGCAGCCAAGCGCCCCGACGGAAAGCGCGCCGCTCGCAACGGTGAGCGACGTCGACCTCGCGAGCCGGACACAACTACTGCTCCAACTGGTGCGGCGTGCGCCACGACTACTCGATCGGCCAGGCGATGGGCACGCGGCCGTGGTCAAGCGGATACCCGTCCGGCGCAAGCTCGTCATGCGCGCCTTTAGCGGACGGGCGGCTACTTGTAGGCGATGGCGGCGCTCGCGGGACCACCGAGCGCGAGGATGTCGACCCGCTGAAAGCCCGCGTCGCGGCACCAGCCCTCGAAGTCGCTACCGGTGAAGTCAAAGGCGTCGCCGAACTCGATGAGCATGTTGAGCGACATCATCAGCCCGAAGGCGTTCTCGCGGCGAGCGTCGTCGATGAGGTTCTCAATGATGATGAATGCGCCTCCGTCGGGTAACGCGTCGTACGCGGATCCGATGAGCTGCGTTTTGCGCTCCAGGTTCCAGTCATGGAGGATCAGCCCCATGGTGATGACATCCACTGGGGGCAACGGATCGGTGAGGAAGTCTCCCCCGGCGACCGTCACGCGATCGCCCAGTCCCGCCGCCGCGATCGCCTTCTCGGCGATCGGCGCGACGACCGGTAGGTCAAAGCTCGTGCACTGCAGATGCGGGTAGTGCGTGGCGAGAACGCTGCACAGCTGCCCGGTGGCGCCGCCGACATCGCAGACGGTCTCGTACGGGGAGAAGTCGAACTTCTCGGCTAGGGCGTGGAAGTTGCCAAGCGAGATGCCCTGCATCGCGTGCATGAACTGCTCGAGCCGCGCGGGGTCGCTGTAGAGCTCGTCGAACATCGGCTTGCCGGTGTGCTTGATCTCGTTCTGCGGCTTGCCGGTCCGAAGCGCGTCGGTGAGGTCGCCCCAGAATCGGTACAGCCGCGCGTTGGACATCTCGAGGATCCCGCCGATGTAGGTCGGGCTGCGCTTGTCGAGGAACGCGGCGGTCTCGGCGCTGTTGCGATAGCGGCCTTCGCTGCCGTCACCGTCTCGCTCGAGGAATCGCAGCGCGACGAGCGTGTCGAGGAAGTCGTAGATCCCTCGCGGGTGAAGATCGAGCCGCTCGCCGATCTGCTCGCCGGTCATCGCTTCGGAGCCAAGCTGCGTGAAGACCTCCAGCTCGACCGCGGACAGGAGCGTCTTCGAAGGCCAGAACCCCATCCCGACCTGCATGATGTGCGATGGATCGAGATCCGGTGCCATGGCGGGTAGATGCTTATCAGGGACGGGGCAAACGTGCGAGGGCAGTGCCCGTGAGGGTCGAGCTCGTCTGAGGACAGAGGAGCCGGCCCCCACGGGCACCTTGCCCGGGCCGGGGTCGGTCTACCGGCCCGAGGTGCCGGCTGCGCTGGCGGCCGCCTGCCCGCGCGCGGCCTCGTTGGGCCCCGCAGTCGGCTGCACGGCGCTCGAGGCACCGGCGGCACCCGCTGCGGCCTGGCCGCGCGCGGCTTCGTTCGGGCCACCGACCGAGGTGCTCAGCGACGGGGTGGCTGAGGGTCCGCTTGCGGCGTTATCGGTGGACTCGTTGCTCAGCACCAGGACGAGCACCACGGCCGCGCAGGCCGCGAGCGCGAGCAGCGCCCCGAGCCAGGCGGTTCGCGGGGAGCGCACCTTGGTGGGGATTGAGATCCTGGGCTGTGTGACCTGCGACATGACCGACCTCCAATGGAGTTGATGGTTTCGCCGGTCACGATGCCCCCGGCCCCTTTCAGAGCGCCTACAGTCCGGTAACAAGGTTGTTGCACGCTGGCGCGCGCCGGATAATCCCCGGCGTGCCCGCAGACGAATGGAGGACCGCCGAGCATGTGCATCGCTATCTCGCCTTGGCGGACGAGTGTCCGCGTCGCACCGAGGGCGAGAGCGTCCTGCTCGAACATGTGCCGCGCGATGCTCGCCGCGTCCTCGACCTGGGGACGGGCGACGGCCGCCTGCTCGGCCTCCTTCGGCGCGATCGGCACGAGATGCTCGGTGTCGGCCTTGACTTCTCCGAGCTCATGCTCGACACCGCACGCGAGCGCTTCGCCGGCGACGAGCGCATCGAGCTGGTCGCGCATGACCTCTGCGAGCCGCTGCCCGCTGTGGGGCGCTTCGACGCCGTCGTGTCTTCGATGGCCATCCACCATCTCGAGCACGAGCGAAAGCGCTCGCTCTACGGCGAGGTCTTCGACCTGCTCGAGCCGGGCGGAGTGTTCGCGAACTTCGAGCACGTCGCCTCGCCGACGCGTCGCCTGCACCTGGCGTTCTTCGCGGCGATCGACGAGCCGCTCGAGCACGAAGATCCGTCCGACCGCCTGCTCGACGTCGAGAGCCAGCTCGGTTGGCTGCGCGCGCTCGGTTTCGACGACGTCGACTGCTACTGGAAGTGGCTCGAGATGGCGCTGCTCATCGGCGTCAAGCCGGCCGCGGCGTCCCGTTAGCCAGCAGGCGATCAGGCGGTGAAGCTCGCGCAGCAGCGCGTAGAGCATCAGGCTGCCGGCGGCGCCGGTCCCGACGACCGGACTCGGCGGAGCGCAAACAGATCGGGGCGGCTCACGGCGGCCACTACGCGCGCGCGATGTTGCGCGTCGCGCGGGGCCGCGACGAGGAGGCGCTGGCCGACCTCGGCGACTTCGCTGCGCGCGAGGCGCAGTGCATGGT
>JBOGYT010000307.1:0-4368 GCA_050696955.1 Solirubrobacteraceae bacterium
TCCCGGGCCTGCGCCGCCAGGTCGACCGCCGGCGCCTCCGCGGGCGGCGCCTGCGCCGGCGCCTCCGCCGCCGGGCCGTCGCCATCGCGCCCCAGCAGGCGGATCACGCCGTGGCGGAAGCCCTCCGCCCCCCTGGTCTCCTTGACCTGCTCCACCGCGCTCTCGGCCGCCGACGCGGCCGCTGCCACGGCCGCCTTCGCCTGCGCCACGAACCGCTCGTATGCGTCGGCCGATGCGGCCGCCGCCTTGGCGGCCTTCGCCGCCAGGTCATCCCCGGACTTGCTCATGTCGTCTCCCGCGCTCTCGTTGCCGACGCGGGTCCGGACGCCGCGGTTAACACGCTGCCCGTCCCCCCGCCTGAACCCTCGTTGTCGGCGTTGCCCTCGCCGCTGCCAAACCGCCCGCTCATCGTCTCACCCTCCGATTGGTGCGCGTGGATTCGCGCCCCAGAACAGCTGCGTGCCGAGCATCCCGATCAGGTGCACGAGCACGATGTTCAGCACCATCGACTTCGCGGTCGCCGTCCCCACGCCGACCGGCCCACCCCCCGCGTTGTAGCCGTAGTAGCACCCCACCAGCACGATCGCCGTCGCCATCACCATCGCCTTCGCCACGCTGTACAGCAGGTCCGGCGGGTTCTGGAACATCCAGAAGATCAGGAAGTAGCCGCCGCTGGAGACCTCGCCGATCTGCTCCACCACCGCGATGTAGGAGGCCAGGAAGCCGGCGCCGATCGCGGCGAGGTACACGAACGGCAGCACGAGCCAGGCGGCGAACAGCCGCGTCGCGCAGAGGAACGTGATCGAGCTGATGCCCATGACCTCGAGCGCGTCGATCTCGTCGGAGATCCGCATCGACCCGAGCTCGGCGACGATGCCCGTGCCGACCTTCGCGGCCATCATGTAGCCGAAGGCGTACGGCACGAGCTCGCGCAGGTCGCACCAGGCCGCGAACACGCCCGCGTAGGCGGGGTTGCCGACCGACCGGTTGAAGTACGCGCCCTCGATCCCGCATTGCAGACCGATGATGAACACCAGGCCCCAGATGACAAGCGTCGAGGAGACAATGAGGATCCCGGCCTGGCGCAGCGCCTCGCCGAAGAAGCGAAAGACGCGCAGCCCGTAGACCTCGCCGACGACGCGCCCGGCGAACTTCGCGACCCCCCCGGCGTTGGCGACCCACTCGCGCGGGACCGCTGTCCAGCCGCCGCCCATCACCGGAGGTTGGCGAGCTCTGGGCTCGTCGCCAGCAGCGTCTGCGTGAAGACGTAGTTGAACGCGAAGATGCCGAGGAACGCGATGACGACCGCCTGGTTGACGGCGCGCCCCACCCCCTCGGCCCCGCCCGAGGCGGTCATCCCCTTGTAACAGCAGACGATCGCGATGATCGCTCCGAACAGCGTCGTCTTCAGCGTCGAGCCCCACAGGTCCGTCAGCGACGCCTGGCCGAAGAACGTCGCCCAGAAGCCGCCGAGCGGCGCGCCGTTGACGAGCGTCGCGAGGACGCCGGAGAAGACGCCGAACAGCAGCGCGTAGACGTTGAACAGGCCCGTCACGAGCATCAGCGCCAGGAAGCGCGGCACGACGAGGTTCTTGATCGGGTCGACCCCGAGCACCTGGAGCGCGTCGAGCTCCTCGCGGATCTTGCGGGCGCCGAGATCGGCGGTGATGGCAGTGCCGCCCACCCCCGCGAGGATGATCGCGGTCACGAACGGCGCGAACTCGCGGATCGAGGCCAGCACGAAGAAGCCGCCGAGCCGGTCGATCGCGCCGAACAGGACGAGGAAGTTCGCCGCCTGCAGGCCGGGGGCTCCGTAGCCGAACGCCACCGTCGAGACGAGCAGGGGAAACCAGCAGAGCTTCAGCGCGAACAGGAACTGGCTGACGAACTCCCCGCCGTACGGATACGGGGGCCGCAGGGCCGACATGATCGTCTTGCCCGTGAGGATCATCATGTCCCCGACCTCTTCGAGCAGGCTCTTCGTCGGAAGAAACGCTCGATCGGCGACGTTGCGAACCACGGCTGTAGATCTCCTCCTCGATCCCCCGGCGCTTCCCGCGAGCGCCAGGGGCGCAGCGTATGGGAACCCCGTGGCCAAAGCCAGCGCCCACCGGCACGAGCCGTGCGGAACCCGGGGGCGGCTGTGCTACGTTGGCGCCGCTGTGGAGGGCGGCCTCGGGAACCTGGGCGCGTACGTCGCCGTTGCCGCGGCGACGGTGCTCCTGGCGGGTTGCGGCGACGACTCGAGCGAGCCCGAGGACGCGAGGTACACCGTCGAGATCGTCGGCGCGAAGTTCCCCGCGCTCCAGCGCCTCGCCGAGCAATCGACCTTCGAGATCACGGTGCGCAACGCCGGCGACGAAACGATTCCGAACCTCGCCGTGACTCTGCGCGGCCTCGCGGAGCGCAGCGCCGACAATCCGGCCCGGTCGTTGTGGATCATCGACGCGCCGCCCCGCGGCGCGGTCACGGCGACAACGGACACGTGGACCGCCGGCCGCGTGCGGCCGGGCGCAACGGCGACACTGCGCTGGCTCGTGACCCCGATCGAAGCGGGTGACAAGACGCTTTCCTACCACGTGGCCGCCGGTCTCGAGGGTGATGTTCGGGCGGCACTGTCAACCGGCGCGCCACCGCGCGGATCGATCGCGGTGCGAGTTACCGACAAAGCGCCGAAGGCCCGCGTCGATCCCCGCACCGGGAAGGTCATCCGAGAGAAAACCCGTTCTGGCGGGTAGCCCTTTGCCTACGACGTCCGTAGCGCCGCTTCGGACGCGTGTGCGTCACCGGACGCACGCGGCAGGACGACCGAAGGGAACGAGACACATGGCGTACGAATCCATTGAGGTGTATCTCACCGACCATCTCGCTGGCGCGACGGCCGGAGTCAACCTTGTCGAGCAGGCGGCCGATCGCCACCGCTCTGACGAGCTGGGCGAGTTCTTCGCGCAGCTCGCGACCGAGATCAAGGCCGACTACGGGACGCTCGAGAGCCTGATCGAGGACCTGGGCGTCGACAGGAGCGCCACGAAGGAGGCGCTCGCCGAGATCGGCTCGAAGGTCGCCGCGCCGAAGTTCAACGCGGACGGTGCCGGCAACAAGTACCTGGGCGACTTCGTCACGCTCGAGACGCTGTCGATCGGCGTCGAGGGCAAGCGCTGCATGTGGTCGGCCCTCAAGACGGTCGTCGACGGCTACCCCGAGCTGGGCGAGCTTGACCTCGGCGAGCTCGAGTCGCGCGCTCAGGACCAGCGCAGCCGCATCGAGGACAAGCGCCTCGAGTTCGCCCCGCGCGCCCTGGCACACCAGGTCGAGGCCAACGCTTAGGAAGCGTCCGAAAACAAGTTGTTGATCGACGCTTCCTTAGCGCGGTAACCGCGGCGCGATGATGCGGTAGGCCTTCAGTCCGAGGCCGAGGCGCTCTCGGTCCTCGGACTGCATTGGATCGAGCCCGGTGAGATCGCGGACGCGCTCGAGCCGGTAGGCGACCGTGTGGCGGTGCGCGTGGATCGCCGCCGCCGTCGCGCTCATGTGGCAGTTCGCTGCCAGGTACGCCTCGAGCGTGCCGACGAGATCGGTGCGGTACTGGTCGTCGTAGCGGACGACCGGTGCCACCGTGTCCTCGTAGAAGGACCGGACCTCCTCGGGGTGTGAGGCGAGCACGCGGAACAGCAGCCGGTACGTGCCCTGGTTGATGTCCTCGGCGATCGGCTCGCCGGACACCGTGAGCACGTCGAGCACGAGCTCCGCTTCCTGCACCGCCCGGCCCAGCTCGGCCGGGTCGGCGTAGAAGGACGACAGCCCCACCGTCCCGTGGCGCTGGAGCCGGGTGGCGAGCCGCGCCGCCGCCGCCAGCGTCGCCTCGGCGGCGTCCTCGCCGGCGATCGCGGGCAGGAGCGCGTAGACGCGCCCGCCGTCGGCTCCCCCGGTCGCCTCCATATGCTGCGCGAGCGCGCCGGGAACGTCCTCGGCGATCGTCGCCACGACGTGGCGCGGGCGCTCGGTGTGCAGTTCCGCGCAGAGCGCGATCGCGCCGCGGCTGAGGTCGCATCCGAGCCGCGCGCCGCGCCGCACGAGCTCGTCGGGCGGCATCCCCGCGCCCGCGCGCAGATCCTCGAGGAACGAGCCGCGCAGGTTCTGCTCGACCTCGTCGCGCGCCTCCTCGACGGCAACCTCGGTGAGCGATGCCACCGCGGCGAGGTGCATGTACTCCGCCGCCTCGCCCGGGGCGATGCTGCCGCCCTCGAGCAGCACGACCATCCCGACCGTGTCGTCGCCCGAGGCGATCGGCACCGCCGCCGCCAGCCCGCGCGGCGGGTTGGACGGTCGGCCCGCCACGCAGTCGGCGACGTGGCGGCGCAGCTCGGG
>JBOGYT010000308.1:0-2581 GCA_050696955.1 Solirubrobacteraceae bacterium
CCGGCGGGCGGCGGCCCGACCTCGCGCGAGGGCGCCTCGCCGCGCAGCGGGTTGCCGTCTGGTCCGGCATCGGTCAGCCAGCGCAGGATCGCCTCCCGCGCCGACGCCGACAGGTCGCGGGTGACCGGCATCGAGTTGGGGTCGTCGATGGGCAGCCCGAACGCCAGCAGCAGCAGGTGGCGGTTCTCGCAGATCGAGTCGTAGCTCGACAGGTCGAGGAACCGGCCCATGACCGGGTAGAGGTTCGAGTACTGCTGGAAGACCGGCTGCAGGCTGCCTGACCACGTCGGCGGGTCGTCGGCCTCGAAGGTGCCGTGGACGAGCAGGCTGACGACGTTCCACGGCGTGCGCGGGTACGTCGAACCCGGCCCGACCGTCTCGGTGAGGGCCGGCCGCACGCCGTACACCTGGCCCTCGATGAAGCCGCGCGGATTGCCCGGATCCGATGCCGCGATCGGGACCGCGGCGACGCCGTCGGGGCCGGCGACGACATCGGCATCGAAGCTCAGCGCGCTTGCGGGGGTCGCCACCGGCGGGTCGCCGGGACCGGCCTGGAGACGCGACGGGTCCGGCCGCGACCTGACCTGCGCCCCCGCGTGCGGCTTCCCGAAGCGTGTCGCGAACACCTTCACCGGCGCGGTCCCCCCCGGGTCGAGCCGAAAGACGAACTGGTCGGCCCGCGCGTAGACGCCGCCCGGGGCCTCGTCGATGCCGCCGATCGGCCCCGAGCTCGCGCTGACCTCGACGGACAGCGGGCCGCCCGCGATCGCCGCCAGCTCGGCGTCGCTCAGGCGACGGTCGGCCGGGAGGGCGACGACGCCGGCGGTCTGCTCGTACCAGCCCGCGCGCAGGTAGGCGATCTCCCCGATCTCGGTGCCGCCGCGGGCGAGCTTGAGCGTGCCGATGTTGGCGATCGCGCCGCCGATCGTCCGCGTCGGCAGCGCGTTGCCGAGGTCGAGGAAGACCTTGCCGAGCTCCTCGTCGACGACCGCCACGCAGTTGTTCAGGGCGTTGCGGTTGCCGCTGGGCAGGAAGTGGCGCCCGGCGACGAAGTGGCGCGGCTCGTCGCCGGTGGCGACGCCGATCGTCCCGGCGATCCGCCCGCGACCGAACGTCGGCGAGCCGGCCGTCCAGTCGTATCCGTCGACGTTGAACTTCATCGACAGCAGCCCGTCCGTCGCGGCGGAGCGCAGCGCGGACAGCATCTGCGAGGAGGCCGCCCGATCGCTCCATTGCAGGTCGGTGATGACCGACTGGTAGAAGGCGCCCAGCGGTGGGTCGTCGCCACCGGCCGTGTCCTCCGCCCGCCCCCACAGCTCGGTGAACGCCGCCGGCTCGAAGCGCCCGATGACGAGCGTCCGGCCCTCCGCATCGCAGACACGGACCTCGAGCCCGAAGATCATCGAGCACATCTGCTGCTCGGGGTCGAGGTCGACGAGCTTG
Organism: Solirubrobacteraceae bacterium; assembly: GCA_050696955.1. Classification (GTDB taxonomy): domain Bacteria; phylum Actinomycetota; class Thermoleophilia; order Solirubrobacterales; family Solirubrobacteraceae; genus CADCVQ01. The sequence goes on from JBOGYT010000308.1 coordinate 1,444, forward strand.
CCGGGGACCTTGCGGTCGGAGTCCGCTACCAGGCAGCTCAGCACCGGGTCGTCGGCGGCCGCCGCGCTGCCGTCGGGCATCATCGCCGAGGTGATCTCGCAGCCGAGCAGCCGCCAGTCTGCGTCGCCGCCGGGGTTCCACCCTGGATCGCGCGAGGTCGCGGCGTTGTCGAAGTTCGACGCGGTGTTGTTGACCGTCGACACGGTGGCCTGAAACTGGCCGTGGAAGTGCAGCCGCAGCGCTCCCAGGTACGTCATCCGGCGCTTCCCCCACGCATTGGGCGCGATGCTCTCAGCGTCAGCCGGCGAGGTCAACCGGCCCGCGTCAGCCCTCGGTGCCAGTGGCGGAGTGTGGGGCGCCGACCGGCTTTGATCAGTTCTGCAGCGTGCTCTCCCAGACATGCGCGCTGCCGAGAAACTGCCGGGACGACAGGGCGGGCTAGCGCCCGGCGAAGGAGCTGTGACCCGGGAGGCCGAACAACGTCCTCGTGAGCGATCGACGGCCAGGACTCCGCCCGCGCTGGGGGCGCATCGGCGTGGCGCTGGCGACGCTGCTTGCGCTCGTCGTCCTCCTGACGGCGATTGCCGTGCGCGTGCTGCATTCGGGCGAGATCCTGCCGGGCGTCCACGTCGCCGGCGTGTCGCTCGGTGGCGTGTCGGAGGACGACGCGCGGCGGCGGCTCGGCCCGGCGCTGCGCTCGGCCGAGCCCGTGACGCTCGTGGCCGAAGGACGCACGCTGCAGGTCGCGCCCAAGCGAGCCGGGTACGTCGCCGACGTCGACGCGACCGTTGCCGACGCGATGGACTCCGGGCGCGGAGGACCCTTCGGCGGCTTCTGGTCGACGGTTGCGGGCATCTTCAGCTCGCGCGACGTCCCGGCCACGGTGAAGGTGGACCGGCAGCGCCTGCGCCGGGCCGTCGCCGTGGCAGCCGACCGGATCGAGAGTCGTGCCTTCGCGGGCGCGCTCGTCATCAAGCCGGGGAGCCTGGATGTGAGGACCGAGCCGCCGCGCGCCGGGCGCGAGGTCGACCGCGACGAGCTGGCCGCACGGCTCCGCGCCGAGCTGCTGCGCTCCGAGCGCAAGCGCGTCGAGGTGCCGCTGCGCGCGACCCCCGTCGTGGAGCGCACGAAGGTCGCC
>JBOGYT010000309.1:0-21258 GCA_050696955.1 Solirubrobacteraceae bacterium
ACGCCGCCCTGCTCGGCGGCACCGTCGTCGACCTCGTCGCCCGCGAGGAGGGCGAGCGGGCCGCCGTGAAGCTCGCGTGCACGCTGCCGCCGGGCGGGCCGCGCCAGTCGCTCATCGAGGTCTTCAACGGCCGCGCGATGGTCCACTCGGAGGGCACGTGGCGCACGCATCTGTCGCGGCTGGCGGAGCGGTGACGCAACGGCGCGCCGCTCAGCGAAACGCGTGGAACACCGCGCGCCCCTGCGCCGGGTGCTCGTGCGGCCGCGCGCGGTCGCGCGCCCAGGCGCGGGCGTAGGTCGTCGCGCGCTTGACGCTGCGGGCGAGGCGGTAGGCGGTGCTGTCGGGCGTCACGACCTCGACACGGTCAAAGCCGGCGGCGCGCAGCATCCCGATGACCGCCTCGGGGTTCGGGCCCCACCAGTTCGTGGGATCCAGGTGCAGCTCGTGGCCGGGATAGAACGCCGCCGCGGGCCGCCGCGTCCAGGTCATGTCGACCTCGGTCTCGAGGATGAGCATCCCGCCGGTCACCGCCGCGACCTTCTCGAGCATCAGCAGCGGATGGCGCATGTGGTAGAGCACGCCGAGGCACAGGACGACGTCGAAGCGCCCGAGCTGCTCGGGATCGAGGTCGAGCACGTCGACCTCGACGTCCTCCACGCGCGAGCCGAGCGCCTCGCGCGCGAGCTCGAAGCCGGCCTTCGAGCTCCAGGCCGAGCCGTTCCACGCGAAGCTGTCGGTCGCGACGACGCGCTCGGCGCCGCGCCGCTCGGCCTCGAAGGAGAAGAACCCGTCCCACGCCCCGATGTCGAGGACGGTCTTGCCCCGCAGGTCGCCCGGGATCTTCAGCAGGTCGAGCCGGTCGCGGGTGACGTCGTAGCCGAGCGTCACGAGCCCGGGCTCGAGCTCGATCGAATGAAACCACTTGATCTCGGCCGCGCGCTCGCGCAGGGAACTCCCGGACATCGACCGCACGCTAGCGGGGCGCAGCCGGCGACGGCCGGCTGTGCGTGCCACCCGGCGCTCGCGGTCGACGGACGACATCGATACGGAACGAGGGAGCGGTGCCGCGCGGGCGGGCCGGAGCGCATGAACAAGTGGCCCACCGATCCGGCGCGGGCCGAGGGTGGTCACTTGTTCGCGCATGTCATGGACGAGTGGCCACCGTGCGGTTGGCTCGTCGTGGGTGGTCGCCTATCCAGGTCGGCCGCGGCGGGAGGCCCGGGGAGCCCGCCACGTCAATCCGAGCCTTCGCTCAGTGCTGCTGTTCCTTCCTGCCACGCCTATCCAACGAGCCGCGCGCGCGGCTAGCCGATGACGTCGGTCCCGAGCCACGCGATGAGCGCCACGATCGCCACGGCGCAGAGCAGCGCCGCGAGGACGCGTGCCGGGTTCGTGACCACCGGCTGCTCGTCCGAGACGAGCTCGGCCTCGAGGAGTACCTCGCGCGCCGCGTCCCGCCCCGACGCCGGCACGAGGATGTCGCGCGGACCGGCGGCGAGCATGTCGGGCACGTCGAAGCCGCGCGTGCGGCGCAGGGTCGACGGCACGCCCTCCTCGAGCAGCAGGCCCTGGATGAACTCTGCCTCGGCCTGGTTGCCCGCGCCGGCGACGCGCACGAGATCGCCCTCGGCGTACTGCGGCTTGATCTTGCGCGCGCGCTCGCGGCGGTCGGTGATCGGCTCCCCCACGCCGAGGTTGCCGGAGTAGACGAGCGGCATGCCGCAGTTGCGGCAGAAGCGCTCGTCGAGTGGGTGCGGCTCCGCGCAGCTCGGGCACACGAGCGGCTGAGCGGCCGGCGTCACGTCAGCTCGAGCTCGACTTCCGCGACCTTGCCGTCTTCGATGAGGAAGGAGCGGACCTCGGGCTCGGCGCCGTTCTTCGCCACGCCGACGATGACCCACTCGACACCCGGCCAGCCGTAGGAGAAGTTCACGTCGGTCTGCGAGGGCTCGGGATCCGAGCGCGTGTGCGAGTGGTAGATCGCCCCCAGCTCGCTGCCCTCGGCCTCGAACTGCTCGTTCAGCCGGAACACCTCCAGGCCGTCGACCTCGAAGCGATACGGGCTCGCGGCCTGGTTCTCGAGCGCATACACCGCCGTCGCCTGACCGTCCTTGACGGAGACGATGCCGCAACATTCGTTGGGCGCATCGCGGACGGCGTGCACGACGATCTCGTCCAGCAGGGCCCGGTCGATCTTCACACGGGAGAGGCTACAGCCGTCTACGCCTTGAGCCGCTTGGCGTCCTCGACCTCGTCGTCGTTGGAGTTGATGCTCGAAAGCGAGTTCTTGAACTCGCGCATCCCCTTGCCGAGCGACTTGCCGGCCTCGGGCAGGCGCTTGGGCCCGAGCACGACGAGCGCGATGACGAGCACGATGATGAGTTCCATGGGTCCGATGGGCATTGGCTTCACAAGCTCCTGGGTTGTCTGACGATCAGAATAGACGCTGTAGCTGTGTATCGGCCGGGAGCGCCAAAGCGATCACTCAGATGTGAAAGCTCACCCCTTGTCGCCGGTTTCGAGCGCGTTCGGCACGCGCGGCTTGCCGGCGGCCTGACGCAGCACGACGAGGTGCTGGCCCTCGTTGGCCATGATCGACGCGCCCGTCTGCAGCAGCTTGCCGTCGGCGAGCTTGCGGTGCGCGTCGTAGTAGGCGGCGACGGCCGCCGTCTCGAGCTCGATCGCGAAGGCGAGGGCGTCGGCCTCGGACTTCAGGTCGCCGATCCCCTTCGCGACGTCGTCGATCGCCCCGACCCCCGCCGGCTTGGCGGGAACCGTGCCGCGCAGCCCCGTCATCGCGGCGACGAGGCTGTCGGCGTGCTCCTGCTCCTGGCCGGCGAAGAGCTTCGCGATGCGCTCGACCCGCGGCGACAGCAGCCCGCCGCCGATCAGCGTCTCGTACGCGAGAACCGACACGCGCTCGAGCGTGATCGCGTTCTCGAGGATCCCGAGATCGCCCTCCTGCTTCGCGAACGCGTTTCGCACCGACAGCAGCAGCGGGACGCTCGATGCCGCCACGACCGCCCCGCCGGCGGCGATGCCGCGCCGCAGCAGCGCGCGGCGGTCGCGCTCGAAGTCAGCGACCTGCGCCGTGTCGGCCTCGCCGTCGACGATCGTGACCGGGCGCTGCCTGCCGGCCGCCATCACCGCACCTCGCCGGTGACGAACGCCTCGGGGACCGGCGGCAGGCCGAGCGCGTCGCGCAGCACGGCGATGTGCTCGGCCTCGTTCGTGAGGATCGCCGCCGCGGTCCCTCGCAGGTCGCCCTTGGTGAGCTTCGGCAACGCGTCGATGTACGCCGCCACGGCGGTGTTCTCGAGCACGACCGCGAACGTCAGGACGTCGCGCTGGGATCGCAGCTCGGGGAAGTCATAGGACGACTTGGCCTTGTTCGGCTCCCCCTTCGCGTCGCGGATCGCGCTCGCGAGCGCGTCGGCGTGCGCCTGCTCCTGCTCGAGGAAGTCCTTGACGATCTGCAGCGCGTCGCCCCCGAGCAGCCCCGCGCCCTCCTTGTAGGCGGCGACCGCCATCAGCTCGAGGTCCAGGGCGCCGTTGAGGATCTCGACGTCCACCTGGTTGCGCTCGACCGCGTTGTCGTCGACGCCGGTCTTGTCGTCGTCGCCGCAGGCAGCCAGGAGCACCGCCGCACCGCCGGCGAAGCCGACGCCCGACGTGCGGAAGAAGCACCTGCGCGACAGCGGGTCACGCAGGAAGCGGTCGATGTCCATCCTCTGCCAGCCTCCTCTTGGGTACCGAGACTGTGACTGACTGCGGGGCGCTGCGCCCCGCCGGATCACCACCAGACGGTGGAGTCCACGTCCTCGAGCTCCTCGATCGGCTTCGTGTAGATGCCGGACGAGAGGTACTTCCAGCCGTCGTCGCAGACGATGAAGACGATGTTGCCCTCGTCGAGCTCGCCGGCGATGCGCACCGCCACGCGAGCGATCGCGCCGGACGAGACGCCCGCGAAGATGCCCTCCTCGTCGAGCAGCTTCTTCGTCCACACGATCGCGTCGTGGTTCGTGACGAAGATCTTCCGGTCCAGGACGCTCAGGTCGATGATCGGCGGGATGAAGCCGTCATCGAGGGAACGCAGCCCCTGCACGGGCTCGCCCTGCATCGGCTCGGCCGCGACGATCATGACGTCGTCGCCGAACTCCTCCTTGAAGCGCCGCCCGATTCCCATGAGCGTGCCCCCGGTGCCGAGGCCGGCGACGAACGCGGCGATCTCGTCGAGCTCCTCGAGGATCTCCCTCGCCGTGCCGTTGTAGTGCGCCCGCGGGTTGGCCTCGTTGCCGTACTGGTAGGGCATGTAGTAGCGGTCGGTGTCCTGCGCCATCTCGTTGGCCATCGCCACCGCGCCGTTCGAGCCCTGGTCGCCGGGGCTGTAGACGATCTCGGCGCCGTACATCTCCAGCAGCTGCGTGCGCTCCGGCGTGACGTTGTCGGGCATCACGACCTTCAGCGGATAGCCCTTGCGCTTGCAGATCATCGCGAGGCTGATGCCGGTGTTGCCGGAGGTCGGCTCGAGGATCGTGTGGCCGGGCTTGATGAGCCCCTTCTCCTCTGCGTCCTCGATGAGCGAGCGCGCGACGCGGTCCTTCACCGAGCCGGTCGGGTTCGCGGACTCCATCTTCGCCCAGATGCGCACGCCCGGCTTGGGGCTCAGGCGCTTGAGCTCGACCAGCGGGGTGTTGCCGATCGCCTGGACGATGTCCCCGTAGCGACCGCCGCAGGGGCGGTTCTGAAGCGGCGGGAGGCCCATGAGGTGAGTGAGTCTAGCCGCTTCGATCGGCCGCCCTGAAGCTGCCGCGGCGCCAGGTTCGGCGGCCGCAAAATGCGGGGAGGCGGACGGCTGCGGTCTCCGCCCGATCGCGCGTTCGCAGTTGAGCGCTATATCCGAGCTCAAGTGCGAACTCGTGGCCGCTGAGGTGTGAATCCCCTGCCGCTCGACGGGCTCGCGTCGTCCGCATTCCGGCCGCCCTGGCGATCCCGACGATCAGACGCCGTCCGGCCGCCGCGCAAACCCAGCCACTCGGCTAGCCTGCGCCGTCGTCGCGCAGGAGACGAGGGCGCTGTGGTCTTTCCGACGGTCGAATTCGCAATCTTCTTCCCGCTCGTGCTCGCGGTGTCGTGGGCGCTCATGTCGCGCCCGCGTATCTGGAAGCCGTTCATGCTCGGCGCCAGCTACGTCTTCTACAGCGCGGCGAACCCGAAGTTCTGCCTGCTGCTCGGCGGGATCACGGTCGGCAACCAGTGCGCGGCGAAGCTCATCCACCGCAGCGACGACGAGCGCTACCGCAAGCGCGTCATGATCGTCGCCGTCGCGCTCACCCTGCTGACGCTCGGCGTCTTCAAGTACTACGGGTTCTTCGCCCAGGAGTTCAACGAGGTGCTCGACGGCTTCGGGCTCGGCCTGCCGATCCCGCTGGCGGCGATCGCGCTGCCGGTCGGCATCAGCTTCATCGTCTTTCAGGCGATCTCCTACACGGTCGACGTCAAGCGGCGCACCATCGAGCCGACGAGCACGCTCGATCTCGGCCTGTATCTGAGCTTCTTCTCGCATCTCGTCGCCGGCCCGATCGTGCGCGCGCGCGAGTTCCTCCCCCAGCTCGCGACGCCGCGCGACCCGCGCAACGTCGCCGTCGGCGCGGGCGTCTTTCTCATCGTCGTCGGGCTCATCAAGAAGGTCGCGGTCGCCGACACGCTCGCGCGCGAGGTCGTCGATCCCGTGTTCAGCGTCCCGCAGGCCTTCTCCGCCCCCGACGTCATCCTGGCGTCGTACGGCTTCGCGGTGCAGATCTTCTGCGACTTCTCCGGCTACACCGATATCGCGATCGGGACGGCGCTGCTGCTGGGCTTCGTCTTCCCGCAGAACTTCGACTCGCCCTACCGCGCGGCGAGCTTCCGCGAGTTCTGGCGGCGCTGGCACATCACGCTGTCGCGCTTCCTGCGCGACTTTCTCTACATCCCGCTCGGCGGCAATCGCGGCGGCAAGTGGCGCACCGCGCGCAACCTCATGATCACGATGGTCCTCGGCGGGCTGTGGCACGGCGCGGCGTGGGGCTTCGTCCTGTGGGGAACGATCCACGGCGCCGCCCTGACAATCGAGCATTTCTTCCGCGGCAAGGTGAGGATGCCGCGCTGGCTGGGGGTGTTCATCGTCTTTCACATCGTCGTGCTGGCGTGGATCCCGTTCCGCGCCCCGGACCTGAACCTCGCCGGCGACTTCGCCTCGCGGCTCGTCGAGCCCGGGCCGGCGACGCTGTGGTCGGTTCCCGTCGTCGGCCTCATCGTGATCATGCTCGCCATCCAGCTCCTGCCGCCGCGGCCGCTGGATGCGATGCGCGTCCGGATCGAGCGACTGTCCCCCGTCGCCCTCGGCTCAGGCCTCGCGGTCGTGATCGCGATCGTCGCGGCGACGGTCTCCAGCCAGGGCGTACCGCCCTTCATCTACTTCCAGTTCTGATAGGCCTCCACCGGTGACCGAACGCGACCCCTTCATCCTCGACCGCGCAACCGGCCGGCGGCTGCGCGCCCGCGACGCGATGCTTGTCGTGGGGATCGCGGTGCTCCTGCTCGTGCTCTTCGAGGGCCGCTCGATCCGCAACCAGGGCGAGCAGATGCAGTCCGGGATCGAGCGCACGGCGGTGCTCGCGGTCGGCCATCCCGCCGGGTGGATCGCCGACCGGCTGCCGCTCGCGGACGCATTGGACGATCTGACCGCGTTCCTGTCGCCCGACGACGACATCAGCGGGCCGGGCAGCTTCGAGGACGCCGCGCTGACCTCCGCCGGACAGAGCGGCGGCGCCGGCGCGAACGCCGGCATCACGCCCGACTACTTCGATCCCAGCGCGCTCGGCCAGAAGCCCGCGCGGCTGCCGGCGCTGCGCAAGCTGCTCGTCACCGGCGACTCGATGGCGCAGCCGCTCGACGCCCAGCTCGCGCGGCGGCTGTCGGACGCCGGCGTGCACACGGTGCGCGACGCGCACCTCGGGACCGGCATCTCGACGAGCGAGATCGTCGACTGGGGCCAGCTCTCCGTCTCGCAGGTCCGCAAGGAGAACCCGGACGCCGTCGTGATGTTCATCGGCGCCAACGACAGCTTCCCGATGAAGGACGCCGAGGGGCGCGACGTCGGCTGCTGCAACGCGCGGTGGGCGGCGCTCTACGCCACGCGGGCGCGGCGCATGATGGACACGTTCCGGCGCGCCGGCAAGGCGCGGGTGTACTGGTTGACGCTGCCGCTGCCGCGCGACGCCAAGCGCGTGCCCTACTCGCGCGCGGTCAACGCTGCGGTCGCGGTGGCCGCCCAGCCGTTCCGCTCACACGTGCGGGTGATCGACCTGGTGAGCGTGTTCACGCCGTCGGGCTTCCGCTCGTCGATGTCGCTCGGCGCAAAGAACACGATCGTCCGCCGTGCAGACGGCATCCACCTCAACGATGCGGGCGCCGCGCACGCAGCCGGCCTCGTGGAGGCGCGGCTGCGTGCCGACTTCACGTCGGTCGGCGGTTAGCGGTTAGCGGCGGCTACTTGTTCTGCTGGTACTGCGTCCTGACGCGGCGCGTGCCCCACTTGCACGTGGCGGTCGCGTAGAACGACAGCGAGCTGCTCGACGTCTTGCGGGCCGTGCAGGTCCAGTGCGTCCGGACCTTGCGATTGCAGGAGGTCCCGAGCTTGGAGCGGCACGAGTGGTAGCTCTTGGCGACCTTCTTGGCCGTGCTGCACGACGTGTTCTTGCGCTTGACCGAGAGGACGTAGGTCGGCTTGTCGTTCGACGGGTTCTGCTCGCTCTCGGACAGGCTGCAGCTCTTGTACGACGCCGACCACGCGTTCTGCGTGCCGATCGTCGTGGCAAGCGCGGCCAGTGCCGCGATGAGGGCGATGCCGGCGAGCATGGAGCCGCGGCGGGTGAGTGCGATCACGTGGGAACCTCTCTCGGGTGGTGGCAGCGACGATGGTGGCACCTGTCCCGGGCGCCAGCCCGGGATGGTCTCACAGGGTTCGCGGCGCGGGCGACGGGTCTCTCACCGAATCCACATAGTTCTCACAGGTCCTCGCCGGCGCAGGCGCGGATCGCGCCGGCGTAGAGCTTCGCCATCGTCGCGTAGCCCGCCGGCGTGGCGTGCACGCCGTCCCCGGAGAGCAGCGACGGGTCGCTCGAGACCGCGCCCGCCCAGTCGACGATCTGCAGCCCGAGCGCGAGCTGCTCCTGGCGTGCCAGCTGTGCGAGGCGGCGGTTGACCCCGTCGTAGCTCGTGCCGCTGTACGGCGGCCTGACGATCGTCGCCCACACCGCGCAGCCGCCCGCCCGCGTCGCCGTCGCCCGGACCGCGGCCTCGAGCTGGCTCACGTTGCGCGGGTCGTCGTTCGTGAACAGGCTGAAGGCGAGGATCGCCGGCGGCCGCGAGCGCTGTCCGAGAATCCGCATCCCGGCCGCGAGCGGCCGCGACTTCAGCCCGTCGACCTCGACGCGCCACCCCTCCAGCTCGGCCTTCAGCGGCGCCTCTATCCCGACCGCGAGCGAGTCGCCGATGACGAGCACCTCGCGCGGCAGGGTGCGCGACGGCCGGCGGCTCGCGCGGTTCTCGTCGGGCTTGCTCGGGCCGGACCGGGCGAGCACCGTCTTCGGCCCGAAGAGCTCGACGGTCACGACGGACGATCCGCCGGCGAGCTTCTCGTCGGGACCGGCGTCGATCGGCACGAAGCGCACCGACGGCCGGGTGCGAACCTTCAGCGAATGCGTCCACGCGCCGTCGGCGCCGGCGGTCGACCGCGCGACGCACGGATCCGGCCGGCAGCCCGCGCGGATGAAGACGGTGCTGTTGGGCGCCGCGCTGCCGCTGATCTTGACGCGCGCGATCCAGGCGCCGCTCTTCGTCTCGCGCGCCCGAACGCGCTTGCCGTCGGCGGGCGCAGCGATCTTGACCGGCGCGGCCTTCGCGCTCTTGGTCTTCGACGGCTTGCCGGAGCTCGTCGAGTCGTCGCGCCCGCACGCCGCGAGCAGCGCGCACGCGAAGCACAGCGCGACGGCGACGAGTGCTCCGCGCGCGACGGCCACTACTTCAGCCGCGGTAACGCGCGATCCGCGCGCAGGCGTTCGATGATCAGCGTGGCGGCGATGGAAGCGCCCGCCGTGGACAGGTGGACCCCGTCGCCCTGGCGCACGGTCACCCGGCGCCCGCGGAAGACCATCGTCTTGCGGAACACGCCGCCGGGAGTGAAGACCTTGGCGAGGTCGATGACGCGCACGCCGCTGTCAAACCGCTTGCCGGCCCGCCGAATCGCCTCGTTGACCGGCGAGAAGACCTTCGCGAAGTTCGGCTTGCTGGGCGCCGGGAGCGTCAGCCAGTACACGAGCGAGCGCCCGCCGCGGCGGTAGGAGCGCATCATCGACTGCACGCGCCGAGCGTACTCCGCGACCCAGGGCGCGTTGCAGCACACGGCGCTGCCCATGTTGAAGCCGTCGTTGGCGCCGATGAACATCACCGTGACGTCGGGCTTCGTCCCGCTCGCCTGCCGGCGGGCGCGCGTGACCCAGTTCAGGCGCTTCGGGTTGGAGATCCCGGTGCTGATGTGCGCCTCGCTGCGCACGCGCGTCTTGCGGCGCCGCTCGAGCTTCCGCGCGAGATAGCCGTCGACGATCTGGATCATCGAGTCGCCGGTCGCCAGCAGCCGCAGGCGCCCGAGCCGCGCGAACAGCGGGCGTCGCGACGACCGCGTCTTGAGCGCGAGCTCGCCGGCGACCGGGAAGCGCTGTGTGCAGGCGGCAGGATTGAACGCCAGCGCCGCCGAGCACGGCCCCCCGTCGTTGAAGCGCGTGAGCGCCAGCCACGTCACGCGCGTGCCGAGCCGGACCTTCAGCGATCGCGCGGGGGTGCGCAGCTGCAGGAACCCGCCGTCGACGCGGGTGCGGGCCGTGCGCAGCACGTGCTGCGGGCCGAGGCGGTTGAGCGCTGGATCGACGGCGCCGATCGTCGTGACGAGGCGCCCGCCCTTGCGGCTCACGCACACGCTGCGGCGCGACGACGCGGCCGGGCTGAGCACGACACAGATGACGCGCCCGGACCGTGATTGCAACTGCGCGACCGGCACCGGGCGGTTGAAGCGCAGGCCGAACTGCAGGTCATCGCCCCTCTGGCCGAGCTTCGCCTCGGTGACCTGGAGCGTCGGCCCCGGCGCGGGCGTCTGCGCGGACGCGCTCGCGCCGACTCCCAGGCATGCAACCGCCAGGACCGCGACCAGGAACCTCCTCCCCATTGCTTGCAATCTAGCGGCGATAGCGAGGGATCAGCGGCGGCGAGACCCGCTGGCGCTAGCCGCCCGCCATCGCCGGCAGGATCACGAGCACGTCGCTTCCGCCGACCGGGGTGTCGAGGCCGCCCAGCACCCGCACGTCCTCGTCGTTGAGGTAGACGTTGACGTAGCGGTTGAGCTCGCCGCCCTCGGCGAAGATCTGCGCCTGGGTCGACGGGTGCGTCTCGGCCAGCGAGCGCAGGACGTCGCCGACGTTCTCGCCGTCGGCGTCGACTTCCTTCGCGCCGCCTGTCGACGGACGCAACACGGGTGGGATGCGGACTACTGCCATGTAAGGGTGCGGGAGCCTAACCAGACGCGGCGCAGAACGCCTCGTAGTCAGGGAACACGCCCATCTCGTCCTCGGCGATGTCGTCCGGCTCGCGCGAGCAGATGGCGCATTCGGGGTCGCGCCGCACCTTCAGCTCGGTGAACGTGGCGCCGAGCGCCTCGTAGAGCAGCAGCCGCCCGATGAGCGGCTCGCCGGCGCCGACGATGAGCTTGATGACCTCGGTGGCCTGGAGCAGGCCCATCGTGCCGGGCAGCACGCCGAGCACGCCGTTGGCGCCGCAGCTCGGAGCGAGCTCGGCCGGCGGCGGGACCGGATACAGGCAGCGGTAGCACGGCCCCTCGTACGGCGCGAACACCGAGAGCTGGCCGTCGAAGCCGAGGATCGACGCGCTGACGACCGGGATCTTCAGGCGCACGCTGGCGTCGTTGAGCAGGTAGCGCGTCGGGAAGTTGTCGGCGCCGTCGACGACGACGTCGTAGCCCTCGATGACCTCCATGATGTTCGAGGCGTCCAGCCGCGTCTGGTACTTGACGACCTCGACGTCCGGATTGATCGCGTTCATCGCCTCCTGCGCGGAGTCGACCTTCGGCGTGCCGATGCGATCGGTCGTGTGGATGACCTGACGCTGGAGGTTCGAGAGGTCGACGTCGTCGTCGTCGACGATGCCGATCGTGCCGACGCCCGCGGCGGCGAGGTACAGCGCGGTCGGCGAGCCCAGGCCGCCGGCGCCGAGCAGCAGCACCTTGGCGTCGAGCAGCTTCTGCTGGCCCTCCGGCCCGATCTCCGGGACGAGCATGTGGCGGCTGTAGCGCTCGCGCTGCTCGGCGGTGAGCGAGCGCGGGATGTCGAACTCGTAGCCGCGGTCCTTCCACAGCGTGAAGCCGCCGGTCAGCGACTCGACGTGCTCGTAGCCGAGCTCCCCGAGCGTCTTGGCGGCAAGCGCCGAGCGCTGCCCGGAGGCGCAGTACAGGACCACGTGCTGGTTGCGGTCGGGCACCGCGCTGTCGATCCGCGACTCGAGATAGCCGCGCGGGATGTGGGTCGCGCCCGGCACGTGCCCGCGGGCGAACTCGTCGGTCTCTCGAACGTCGACGAAGGCGACGCCGTTGCCGACGAGCTCATGCGCGACGGTCGGGTCGACCTCGGCGATTTCGCTCTTGATCTTGCGGATGTACTCCGCGCCGGAGGGGCTCACGGGTCGATTCTCCTCAAAGGTGGTCGGACTTCGCTGCTTCAGAAAGTGTAGCGACCTACCGATTACCCGCCTGGAACGCAAAAGAGGCGTCCCGTGCTGCTCGGGACGCCCCTTTCGACATCGGACCCTTGGAGGGAGAAACCTTCGTGGAGGGACTTGCACGAGGAGTATCGGTCACACGGCCATCTGCCGACATGGGGTCAGGACCCCACATGCGTAGATCACCGGTTCTGCTGACCCAGGTGTTGACCGTCAACACCGTCCTCATCGTCGCGACCGTGTTCGCGGCAAGCGTCGCCGCGCGCCTGGACCTCAGCGACTCGGCCAGCCTGCGCCAGTTCCTCGTGCTCGTCGCGGCGATCCTGGCCACGATCCTCGCCAACAACTTCATCATGCGACGCCGCTTCGCGCCGCTCGAATCGCTCACGCGGACGATGGAGTGCGTCGACCTCACCGCCCCGGGCATGCGCGCCCAGCCGGCCGCGGGCGAGCCGGCCGACGTCGCGCGCCTGCGCGAGTCGTTCAACCTCATGCTCGAGCGCCTCGAAGGCGAGCGCGCGGGCACGGCGAAGGCCGTGCTGCGCGCGCAGGAGTCCGAGCGCGCGCGGGTGGCGCGCGATCTGCACGACGAGGTCAACCAGGCGCTGACCGCCGTGTCCCTGCGGCTCGCGGCCACGGCCGAGCACGCGCCGCCCGAGCTCGCCGCGGAGCTCGCCGAGACCCAGCGCCTGTCCGGTCAGGCGATGCAGGAGCTGCTCGGCCTCGCCCGCGAGCTGCGCCCGGCCGCGCTGGACGACCACGGCATCATCCCCGCGCTGCGTACCCAGGTGCGGCTCTTCGGAGAGCGCCACGGGATCGAGGCGAGCTTCGCCGCCGACGGACCGCGGCCGCTGCTCGGCGAAACCGAGCAGCTCGTCGCCTACCGCGTCGTGCAGGAGGCGCTCAACAACGCCGCCCATCACGCGCACCCGAGCCGCGTGACCGTGAAGGTCCTCGGCTGCCAGAGCCGGCACGTGACGATCACGGTCCAGGACGACGGCTGCGGCTTTCATCCCAACCGCGTCAACGGCTCGGGCTCGGGCCTGCGCGGCATGCGCGAGCGCGCGCTGCTCGTCGGCGGCCAGCTCCATGTCCGCTCCTCCCCGGGCGCCGGGACGACCACCGAGCTCGTGCTGCACACGAAGGGCACGCGGACGCCGTGATCCGCCTCCTCATCGCCGACGACCACGGGATCGTGCGCGGCGGCCTGCGGCTGCTGCTCGACCGCCAGCCCGACATGGAGGTCGTGGCGGAGGCGTCGGACGGCATCGAGGCCGTGGAGCTCGCGCTGCGCGAGCGGCCCGACCTGTGCGTGCTCGACGTCGCCATGCCGCGCATGACCGGCCTGCAGGCGACGCACGAGATCCGCGCGCACGCGCCGCAGGTCGCGATCCTCCTGCTGTCGATGCACGACGACGAGCGCTACCTGTTCGAGGCCCTCCAGGCCGGCGCCGCGGGCTACGTGCTCAAGCGCGAGGCCGACCACGAGCTGCTCGACGCGGTCCACGCGGTCATGCGCGGCGAGCCGTTCATGACGAACGCCGCCGAGCGCTCGCTCGTGCGCGAGTGGATGGCCGACGACAGCACCGGGCCGCGGGAGCCGCTCACCCCGCGCGAGCGCGAGGTCCTCAAGCTCATTGCCGAGGCGCACACGAACCGCGAGATCGGCGAGGTGCTGCACCTCGCCGAGAAGACCGTCGAGTCGCACCGCGCCAACCTGCTGCGCAAGCTCGGCATGCGCGACCGGGTGGAGCTCGTGCGGTATGCGATCCGGCGCGGGCTGATCGAGGCGTAGTCGGTTCGGCGACCAACCGCGCGGTTCGTGCCCTCGCGGGCTCTACCCTCAGCCGCCATGGCTCCGCGCCTCCGACTCGCGCTCGTCGTCACCGCGATCCTCGCGCTCGCGACGATCGCCGCGGTCCTCGCGTTCGCCGTCGGTGAGAAGACCGCGACGGGCGCCGCGTTCCAGGGCGCGACCCGGCCGCCGAGCATCCCGCCGGCGGCGCTCGACCTGCCCGACGAGCGCGGCAAGCTCGTGCGCATGAGCGCGCTGCGCGGCACGCCGGTCGTGGTGACGTTCCTCTACACGACCTGCAAGGACTCCTGCCCGCTCACGACCGACCAGATCCGCTCGGCGCTCGACGAGCTCGGCCACGACGTGCCGGTCATCGCGGTGAGCGTCGATCCCGACAACGACACACCGCGGCGTGCGCGGAGCTTCAGCTTCCAGCGCAAGATGACCGGCCGGATGCGCTGGGTGCTCGGCGACCGCGGCCGCCTGCAGCGCATCTGGCGCGCCTTCGGCATCCAGCCGCAGGGAGACGATCAGGAGCACACCGCGTCGACGGTCCTGCTCGACGCTCAGGGCCGCCAGCGGGTGGGCTTCTCCAACGACGTGCTGACACCCGAAGGCCTCGCCCACGACATCGCGCTGCTGGAAGCCGAGAAGCGGGGAAGCTGACGCTCAGCCGGCCGGCGGATCGTCCGTCGGCTCGCGCCGCGGGCCGGTCCCGCGCCGGCGGTCGCGCAGCGCCTGGACGCCGAGCGCCCCGACGACGACCACGAGCGGCGCCAGGTACAGCAGGTTGACGAGCCAATGGCCGGCGTGAGCGAGTGGTGGCGTCATGAGTTGGCGGAGAACAGCAGCCACAGACCGAGGGACGTGAACGCGATCATGACCGCGAGCATCCAGTATTGCGAGCGGGTGGCCGACCGTAGGTCCTTGAACGTCACGAGCGCGCGGTCGTGCGCCAGGGTCAGGCCGGCGGCGTGCCCGATCGTGAGCGCGGCGACCTTGACGTACGCGATCGCGTTCGCCGACACCCACGCGTAGTCGACCGAGTCGTTCGCGGTTCCGAAGATGTCGCTGCCGCGGCCGAGCGGATCGGAGATGAGGTAGAAGAGGTTCTGGCCGCGGAACGCCAGCTCCGAGAAGTAGTGCGCGATGACGTAGGCGAGCGCGATCGGCACGAGCGAGTGCGCGAAGCGGCCGGCCAGCTCGGCGGTCGTCATGTCGACGTGCACGTCGCGGCGCATCCCGGCCACCCCGAGCAGGTAGAGGCCGGTCACGGCGAGGACGCCGCCGATGATCCCGATCGACTCGGCCATGTTCAGCGCGGCCGTCTGGCCGATGCCGAGGTCGGTGATGGCCTGCGCGATCTCCGGGGCGACCGACTCCCAGGTGGGTGTCTGCGAGAACCCGTCGAACGCCGTCGTCCCGATCATCGCGCACAGCAGGAAGACCGTGCCGGGGACGATGTCGAGGCTCGTCAGCCCGCTGAGCGGCGGGCGCGTGCAGAGCGCGCCGCGCTCCCAGTGCAGCGGCGAGATCCGCGCGAAGAGGCCGAAGTAGACGGCGAGCCCGTCGCCGTAGCGGTTCCAGCTATCGATCCCGTACAGGCTCATGCCGACGAACTGGACGGCGGCGTACGCGAGCGCGAGCGTCGCGAGGTTGCTCGGGTCGTTGTTGCCGATGTACGCGAGCTCGATCCAGACGAAGCCGATCACGCCCGCCGCCGCCGGCCAGCGGCCGGGGCGGCCCGGGTAGGGCAGCGGCGCCGGCAGGCCGCTGCGGCTGACCTGTGCCGCCGTCCACGCGACGGCGCGCGCGATCGCCCGCCACGGGTTGAACGCCTTGAAGACGTCGCCGGCGAGCGCGCTGAGGACGGCAAGGCCGACCCAGAACGCGACGAAGATGAACGTCGGCGTGAGGTTCGCCGACTCGACCTGCGCGCCCTCGTAGCCCCCGTACACGAGCAGGACGAACAGCCCGACCCCGAGCGCGCCGCAGATCGGGTCGAGCACGCGCGGCACCGAGAGCCGGCGCCGCTCGGCGGCGCCCTCCAGCCGCGGGGTCTGCCACAGGACGGCGAGCCCGACGAACGAGATGATGAGCACGACGCTCGCGCCCCAGCCGAACAGCCACGCCGGGATCGGCAGGTCCTCGCGGCCGACCCCGCCGCTGTGGGCGAGCGCAGCCGTCGGGACGGCCGCGATCACCAGCGCGGCCGCTCCAACGCTCAGCGCGAGCAGGCGGCGCCGGTTCATGGGCGGGAGTGTAGAAACCGGCGGCGCGGCGCCGCGCAGCTACTGCTTCAGACGCGCCCGTTCAGGCGCTCGACGCCGTCGAGCAGCTCCCAGTTGGCGCGCAGGGCGCTCTCGGCGGTCGCCAGCAGCGCGTCCTCATCGGCACCCTCGAGGCGCTCCTCGATCAGCGCGCGCTCGGCGGCGGCGTGCGCGTGGTCGAGCTCGGCGTGCAGGGTGAAGTACGCCGTGCCGGGCCCGTCCTGCATGCCGTAGAAGGCCTTCAGCCCGGCGTGCTTCGTCGTGGCGATCGCCGGCTGGCCGGACTCGATCGCGTACAGGCCGACGAGCGTGTGCAGCAGGTCGCGGTCGCGGTCGCCGGCCCACTCGGAGGCGCAGGCGGCCGTCTCGGGCGCGGGCTGCGTGGCCGGCGTGCCGCCGACGGCGGCGGCGAAGTCGGCCCACAGGTCGACGTGGGAGGCCTCCTCGGCCGCGTGCGCGGCGAGCTCTGTCGCGATGGAGGGATCCGCGCAGCGCGCGGCGCGCGCCGACGCGGCGGCCAGGCCAACGACCGCGTGGTGGTACTCGCCCGCATACACGGCGAGCTCGTCGCGCGTCAGTTCTCCCTGCGACCAGCGCTGGTAGAAGGAGTGCTCCAGCACGTTGTGTCGGGCGCGGACGGCCTCGAGGCGAGCCCAGAAATCCATGCGAATCCTCCAATGGGTCGTACAGGTATAGGTCATGGTACTTCAATGGGTTGCGGGTCGTGGACCGCGAAAGTCGGCGGCTGACATGTCGTCGAGCAGGCGCTCGAGCCGCGGCGCACCGTCCTCGTCGAGCGCGACAGCGCCGCCCGGCCAGTAAGGACCCGAGCGCGGCAGGCCGGGCGCCATGAAGTGCGTCTCGAACGTCCACGAGCCGGCGTTGTGCAGGCACGTGCCGGACGCCGTTTGCCACTCCGACGGCTCGTCGCCGTCGAGCATCCCGATGCGGTGCGTGTGCCCGAAGATCAGGTGCTCGGGGGCCAGTTGCAGGCGGCGAGCGGCCTCGCTGATCGCCTTCAGGCCCGCGCGGCGCAGCGCGTGCGGGCTGATCTCGCCGCGCACCGGCCCGAGCCCCGCGCGGTTGGCGCCGAGCACGGCGAGCCGGAACGGCGCGGTCAGCGCGTAGCGGCGCAGCGAGCGCCTCGACCGGCCGCCTTCGAGCGCCTTCCAGACCTTCACCGCCGCGCCGGTACCCGGCCGGCGGCGGCCCGCAACGGTGCGCTGCGAGGCGGCCTGGATCCAGGCGTAGATCGGCGCGAGCCGCGCCTCGTAATCGTCGGGCGTCGCCCGCTCGGGAACCGCACCCACGATGCGTCCCATCACACCGGCGGCGAGCCGCTCGATCGTCGGCATCTCGGTGTGCGCATCGACGTAGTGGCCGTGCATGGCGTAGACGTCGTCGCGCAGCCACACCCCCGGGTAGACGATCTCGGTCGTCGCCGGGGAGAGGAAGCCCGCGAGCCGCTTGGCGATCCACGAGGCGTGGTGCGGCGCAACGCGCTGTTCGAGCTCGAGCGGGCCGGGGTCCTCGCGGCGCCCGCGCCAGTCCAGCCACCCGGCGGCGAGCGCGTGATCGTGGTTGCCGGGCGCGATGAGGACCTCCCCGTCGGACCCCAGCGCATCACCGATCGCGCGCAGCACGGGCTCGGCCACCGCGAGCCCGTCGCGCGCGGGCGCGCCGCGCAGCTCGATCGTGTCGCCGAGCAGGACGAGCCGCTGCACCCCGTCCAGCCGCGCCAGCAGCCGGTCGAGCGCCCCGGGACGCGACAGCACGTCGGACTCGGTGTGGATGCCCAGGTGCAGGTCTGAGATGACGAGCGTGCGCATCGCGGCAGGAGGCTACGTGACGCTGCGGCGGGCTTCGGCGCGCGAGAGCTACGCGCTGGCGGCGAGGTCCTCGCGGATGCGCTTGGGCAGCATGAAGCGCACGTCCTCGCGGATGACCTCGAACTCCGACACGTCGTCGACGCCGCGGTCGGCGAAGAACCGCACGAGCCGGTCGACGAGCAGCTCGGGCGCGCTCGCGCCGGACGAGATGCCGACGACCCGCTTGTCATCGAGCCAGGCCTCCTCGACCTGGCCCTCGTTGTCGATGAGGTAGGAGTCGGCGCCATAGTCGCGCGCGACCTCGACGAGGCGCTGCGAGTTCGACGAGTTCTGCGAGCCGATCACGAGCACGAGGTCGCACTCCGCGGCCATCTGCTTGACGGCCGCCTGGCGGTTCGTCGTCGCGTAACAGATGTCGTCGGTGCGCGGCCCGGTGATCTCCGGGAAGCGCTCGCGCAGCCGGTTGATGATCGAGCGCGTCTCGTCGACCGACAGCGTCGTCTGCGAGATGTACGCGATCCGGCTCGGATCGGGCACCTCGAGCGCGTCGACATCGGCCTCGGTCTCGACGAGCACGATCGAGTCGGGCGCCTCGCCCATCGTGCCCTCGACCTCCTCGTGGCCGCTGTGGCCGATGAGCACGATCGTGTAGCCCTCGGCGGCGAACTTCTTCGCCTCGACGTGAACCTTCGTCACGAGCGGGCAGGTCGCGTCGATCGTTGACAGCTCGCGCTCGGCGGCCTGCGCGTGCACGGCGGGCGACACGCCGTGCGCCGAGAACACCGTTGTCGCACCCTCGGGGATCGATTCGTCGATCTCGTCGACGAAGATCGCGCCGCGGTCGCGCAGCTGCTCCACGACGTGCTTGTTGTGGACGATCTCCTTGCGCACGTACACCGGCGCGCCGTCGAGCTCGAGCGCGCGCTCGACCGTCTGGACCGCCCGGTCGACGCCCGCGCAGTACCCGCGCGGCGCGGCCAGCAGGAGCTTTTGCACCTTGAACGCCATCGGCTCAGTGTGGCAGAGGACTACTCGGTCGCCCGCGCCGGCTCGACGCGCAGGACCTTGCGCAGCCCGTCGGGCAGGTACCAGTTCCAGTCGCCCAGGAGCTTCATCAGCGACGGGACGAGCAGGGCGCGCACGATCGTCGCGTCGAGCAAGATCGCCGCCGATAACCCGAGGCCGAACTCCTGTAACCCGACGAACGACCCGAAGGTGAACCCCGAGAACGCGGCGATCATGACGAGCGCGGCCGCGGTGATGATCCGCCCCGTGTGCTCCAGGCCGCTGGAGACCGCGTACTCGTTGTCGTGGGTCTTGTCCCATTCCTCGCGCATCCGCGAGAGCAGGAACACCTCGTAGTCCATCGACAGCCCGAACAGCATCGCGAACAGGAAGATCGGGATCCACGCCTCGATCTGCTCGGAGCCCTGCAGGCCGAGCGTCTCGTGCAGCCCGTGCTGGAAGACGAGAACCAGCACGCCATATGTCGCGGCGACCGACAGGACGTTCATGACGACCGCCTTGATCGGCAGCACGACCGAGCGGAACGCCCGCAGCAGCAGCAGGTAGGAGAGGATGAGCACGGCGAGCACGAGCCACGGGAACGCGCTGTACGCGCGGTCGATGAAGTCGACGCCGAACGCCGGCGCACCGGTGACGATCACGTCCGCGCTCGCGGGGAACCCGGCCGCCGGGACATAGCGGTCGCGCAGTCGGCGGACGAGGTCCATCGCCTCCTCCGTGCCGGCATCGCTGCGCCCGGCGACGCGGATCTGCAGCACCCGCCCCTCGCGGTCGACGAGGTTGGCGCGCTGCGCGTCCGCCCGTCCGGCGTCGTTCTGCGGCAGGAGCACGGGCGCCTGGATCGTCTGCGGCTTGATCGCCGGGTCGCGCCGCAGCTCGGCGATCAGCCGGCGCTGAGCCTCGAGCACGGCGGGGTCGTACACGCCGCCGGGCCGTCCGGTGTCGACGGCGATCTGGTGGGGGGCGAGCGCGCCGGGACCGAGCGTGCGCTCGAGCAGCGCGAGCCCCTGCGTCGACTCGACGGTCTTCGGCACGCCGCGGTTGTCGCCGCCGGTGAGCTTGAGGTCGAGCGCCGGGATCGCGAGCGCGATCATGATCGCGCTCGATCCGACGAGGAAGAGCACAGGGCGGCGCATGATCGCCTGCGACAGGCGCGTCCAGAACCCCGGCCGCCCGTCGATGCGCGCCTCCAGGACGCGCCTGGGCACGACGCGCAGCTTGTTGATCCGCCGGCCCGTCAGCGACATCAGCGCCGGCAGGAACGTCGCCGCGGCGGCGATCGAGAAGAGCGGCACGAGCAGGCCGCCGACACCCATCGAGCGCATGAACGGCAGCGGCATGAAGACGAGCAGCGCGAGGCCGACCGCGACGACTGCGCCCGAGAAGAGCGTCGCCCGGCCGGCGGTCTTCATCGTCGTGACGAGCGCCTCATCGACGGACTCCTGCTGTCGCAGCTCCTCGCGGAAGCGGAACACGACGAGCATCGAGTAGTCGATCGCGATCGCGAAGCCGATCAGCGTGACGATGTTCGTCACGTAAACGGCCATGTCCATGACATGGGCGACGATCCACACCGCGCCGAGCGTCGAGGGGATCGTCACGAGCGCGAACGCGAACGGGATGCCAATCGCGACGAGCGTGCCGAACATGAACGCGAGCACGAGCAGGGCGATCGGGATGGCGATCGTCTCGCCCTTCGCGAGGTCCTCGTTGTAGATCTTCTCCGTGTCGTGGTTGATCGCCGGAAAGCCCGAGAGGTAGGTCTTCGCGCCGGGGATCGGCGGCGTCGCCTTGCGCACGTCGGGCGTCTCGTTCGCGGCGTCGGCGTTCTCGAGCGGCGTGTTGATCTGCACGTACGCGACGTTCGGCGCCGCGATCTGTACCGGCCCCGCGCGGCTGCCCTCGATGGCGCTCGCCGCCTTGTCCGCCGCGGCGACGATCCGCGCGCGCACCCTGGGATCGCGCACGACCGGGCGCTCGGTCTGCACGACGAGCGTGAACGCGCCGTCCCCACGCTCGCCGAGGCGATCCTCGAGCAGCTTCAGCCCGCGCTCGGACTCCGCGCCCGGAACGCTGAAGCGGTTGCTCAGCAGGTCGCCGAGGTTGGCCGCGGCGAATCCACCCAGGAGGAACAGGATGAGCCAGAGGCCCAGGACCGTCTTGCGATGCCGGATGACCGTCCGGGTCCAGGACTCCACCGTGGTCTACCTCGCTTGCTTCGTGGGACGCGCGGAGGGCTTCGTGATGATACGTAGACCGTTGGACGCGATTGTCTTCATCGCGTGTGCGCGTCCGGCGAGACCGCGTGTCACCATCTGGTGTCGATGCCGCGCCGCGATCGCACGCTGCTGCTGGGCCTGGCCGGGCTGACGCTCGGGCTGGCGTGCCTCACGCTCCTCGGCGTCCACAGCGACGTCCTGCTCGCGGCGCCGGTGCTGCTCGTGGCGGTGCCGCTGCTGGCCGGCCGCTACGTCGGCGAGGAGCGCCTCGCGCGGCTCGCCGCGTTCTCTGTCGC